>CAXTCQ010000032.1:0-44062 GCA_964242965.1 uncultured Calothrix sp.
AATACTTTTTGTTTTCATCCTGATAAATAATATTTATATAAATTTAAGATAAATAATCTTCGCTCTGACGCCTTTAATTGTTCACGATATCCGCACGATACATATTAAGGTAACTATGTCAACATACCTTAGTGTTGTATGTTACAACAAATCGAGCGATTTTTATTATTTTTATCAATAGCTGCAATTGCTGCTTGAAGCAGATATTTGATATATATTAAGTATGCTAAATTTATGGCTATCTAATTTTAAGCTTTTCTAATAAAGCTTCTTTTTTTTCGTAACTGCTGGGTAAGTCAGCACGCTTCTTGAAGCGGATGAAAAGTTCACTCAAGCTTTCTAAAGGAAGATAGGGATGCATCGAAGTAATCAAGAAAATACAAAAGCAGGTAAACAACTGTTTAGTTATTTGCAGATTCCACCTGCTGTTAAATCTATAAATGTTTGTTGTTTCGTAATTGGCGAGAGTGTTTCTCTTTTTGGTTCTTGGATGACTCAGATTGCTTTGATATGGATGGTTTATCAGTTGACTAATTCAGCCGTGTTAGTTGGTGTAGCTGGATTCACTAATCAAGCAATGGGTTTATTTATTACACCTTTGGTAGGAGTTTTACTCGACCGCTGGAATTTACGATATGTTCTGCTAATTACTCAGTTAGTATCTATGGTGCTATCTTCTACTCTGACTTTTCTAACTCTTAATGGTCAGATCACTGTTACGTGGATTATTGTCATCGGGATGCTTCAGGGAACAGTAAAAGCTTTTGATTTACCCGCGCGTTTGGTTGCAATTCCCAGACTTGTGGATAACAGAACAGATGCCTATAGTGCAATTTCTGTTCATTCGTTCATGGTTAATACAGCTAAGTTTGTTAGTCCGATGATTGGAGGTATACTGCTTGCTAGAAGTGGAGCCGGTTCATGTTTTTTAGTAGACAGCATTAGTTATATACCTTTCATCTCTGCTCTTTTAACTATCGAAATTAAGTCATTTTCTAATAATTCTGTTGCGAAAAACTCTCAAATTTGGAATAATTTAAAGGAAGGTTTTGCTTACTCATATAATTTTCTACCGATAAAATATGTTTTGATGTTACAAATTGTAATTTGCTTTATGGCCATGACTTACGTAAATTTAATGCCAATTTTTGCGAAAGAAGTCTTGAATGGTAATGCTGAAACTATGGGATTTATCATGACTGCTTCAGCATTTGGTTCTATAATCGCAGGTCTTTACCTAGTCTTTCGCAATAAAGCTACGGGGTTGGGAAAAATCATTGCAAGTTCTACTGCTATTCTCGGTTTAGGTTTAATACTTTTTTCTCGCTCAAGCAATTTACAAACTGCTCTCGTGTTGATTTTCATTGTTGGGATGACTAATACTCTCGCTCTTGCTGCAATTGGCAACTTTGTACAATTAATTATTGTTGATGAAAATAAGCGCGGTCGAGTCACAAGTATATTTACAACTGGTTTTTTAGGAATATTACCTTTTGGCAATTTGTTTTTTGGTGGATTGGCAGGTCAAATTGGAGTTACCAACGCTTTACTTTTTGGTGGTATTTGTTGCCTGATAGGAGCTACTTATTTCTATAAAAAGTTGCCTGAGATGAAGAAAATTGTACATCCCATATACTTAGAGATGGGTTTAATTCCACAAGTTAAATAAAAGAATTCAGCAGATAATTAAAGCAATTGTAGATGATGAATGCTTTTTCCAGGTTTTATGCTTATGGAGTGCTTTGGGAGAACACCCGGTGCGTTTTGGTTTGAATATCACAGTAACTATTGCGATCGCACTATTATTTGTTGGAGTAATACCTTTAACCTTGGGAGGCATCTTACTATTTGTTGTTTCACTGTCATTTGCCTTTGTACTTGATTTTTTAGCAAAGTTTCTAGTTGGTTTAGAAGCTTCACGAAAACAAATATGCCGTCTTGACGCTTCATTATTTATTATTTTTTCTGTACTAGTGTGCAACTGAATGTCTCCTAACAAATACCAAACGCTACTATTAGCTTTGAGATTTTCAGGTTTGCTAATCTCCGTTAGCCCTAATATATTGCTGTAGCAAAATAACATCGCATCTTCTGCATCAGGAGACGATGTAATTTGAATATGGTCTATTGCTTCAATCCACATCTTTATCTATACTTTTGTAACGACTTTACCCATACTGATATTTCCGTCGGTCAGATAACCAAGTTTTTCATAAAATGCCACCACTTCGGCATTAGAAGCACGTACTTGGAGATTGATTTTTAGACATCCCATTGCTGTAAGTGCCTTTTCGGCATATTGTACTAGCTTTGTACCAATACCACGACGCCGATACTGAGGATTGACGGCAACAGTATATAACCAACCACGATGACCGTCATATCCTGCCATAATAGTGCCAACAATTACAGAATCAATCTCCGCAACGAAAAATAACTCAGGTTGTGTGGCAAGTTTCTGACTGATCGCTAATGCTGGGTTATTGTGTGGTTGTTTATCAGAAAACACCTGGTTCCAAAGCGCAATAACTAATTCAGTATCGGACTCTTGGAAAAGCCTAATATTCATTACTAATTCAGGTAATAATCTAAAAAAATATAGGCTCTTGAACGCATCTCCTCGGAGAATACATGCTTGCCGGGATAGATTTGCCCTTCAAGTTTACCATTAATAAATGCGAATAATAATTTCAATGCACCAGATTTGACGTTATCTAAAATTTGAGTCGGCTAAAATTGTTTAGCTGTCCAGTTGTTAGGTTTCATGGTGACACTGATGTGACAGCGGTGGGAGTAAAGGAATATAGAGGTGCTCAACAACTTTTAGCGTGTATTAATTTTAGGAATATCTTGTACTTGCCACAATCCCAAGCTTTTATCTTGATATAAACCACCTCCCTCGCTACATTGCTCATTAATCAGTCGTAAAGGCGTGGGAAAATTAAAAGGTGGTTTTTCTAAATTTAGTAAGCGCCAATCACCTGTTGTAATATCTTCGTTTGACTCACAATCTGGAAAAGTTGTTGTCAGCAGGTAAGTAATTTTACTTTGTTTAATATTATCAAGAGCAAAGTAAATATCTGAATAAGAAAAATGTACAAAACAGTCTCGACAAAATAACAAGCTTGCGCTCGGTAGAGGTTCGCTGACCAAATCTAGTTTTATAAACTGGCGGCTTTGAGTTTCATATCGCCTTTGATTTTCCGTAATGATTTCAGGCACAATATCAGCACCAATGTAACGTGAAATTGGTAAATCTATCGACTGCATCCAACTGAAATCCCCGCAAGGGAGGTCAAGAAATACATCCACTTGTAATATCTTAAGTAATGCTGGAAGTTCAGTTTCGATATGTTGTGTTTGGCTTCTGCTAGCACCTGCTCCCGAAGCGGAATCGTTACCACTCCAAAGATTAGTTTGATAAATGTAGCGGAATGTTTCATCTAAAGAAAATATTGTACCTTGAGACGCTTGTTTCTCAAAGTAGCAAGGGTCAAAAGGTACATTATCGCGCCGTTTGTTCATAATTTAATAAGCTTGTGAACATTAAAACCATTCTCTACTAACTCACTCGTATTCATGAGCGATGCAGGCGTTGTAGCTTAATTCGTGTCTCACCACTGACTTGGAGTACCGAGTAGACTTGGAGTACCGAGTATAGTGGGAGGATAAAAGCTGTTCTAGCTAAATCACGAAATTTATGTATGATGCGATCGCGCTATCAGCAATCTCAAACCCCGAACAACTTGCTGACAGCCTTAAGGCAGTGGAATTAAAACTCGGCGATAATTTGAAACACAAACTAGACGAACTAACCGCCGAATACCGAAGGGGAGATTCTCTTCGTTAGGATTACTATCTTTTTTTTTGTAAATTACTTATTAAGTACTTAAAAAAGTAGTATCTAGCGCCGCAGCAATCTGTCTAAATACTTCACCGACAGTAGAATTTGGTTCAACAAGTGTCAATGGTTTTCCTGTATCCCCAGCAGTACAAACGCGAGGGTCAATTGGAACCTGTCCAAGCATTGGCGCTTTGAGTTCAAGAGCTAACTTTTGACCGCCACCACTGCCGAAAATGTGATGCTCACTACCATTACCGATAAAATAACTCATGTTTTCAATAATACCGAGAACCGGAACCCCAACTTGGCGAAACATATGGATACTACGGCGCACATCCGAGACAGCGACTTGTTGAGGAGTTGTAACTAATATTACTCCGCAAATTGGGCTTTCCTGAACGATAGTAATTTGAGCATCACCAGTACCAGGAGGGAGGTCAATCAATAAATAATCTAATTCTCCCCAGTCTACCTCATTGATGAATTGGGTAATAATTTTGTGTAAAACGGGACCACGCCATGCTAAAGGATGGTCTGGTTCTGCCAACAACCCTACAGACATAACTTTTATACCGTAGGCTGACAAAGGTAAAAATCTTTGACCGTTGGTAGTGTCAATAACTTTGACTTCAGATTTACCTAGTCCAAGCATCTGGGGAACATTGGGACCGTAAACATCGGCATCCAGTAAACCAACTTTGGCACCAGATAATTGCAATGCAACTGCTAGGTTAACAGAGGTTGTAGATTTACCAACGCCGCCTTTACCACTGGAAACTGCTATAGTTGTTCTTACTCCTGGAATTGTGCAGAGTTGTATGTAAGTTTTTTTGCACCATGAGAGGGGTGATAGTACGGTTTGAATTTCTGTTTCTAATTGGTGCTGATGGGAACCGATGTAGAGGCGCAGATAAACGTAGTCATCAACTATACGTAGATTTCTTACCATTCCCAAACTAATAATATCGTTTTTCAGGGTGGGTTCGATGACTTGTTTGAGAAGTTGGATAACTTCTTGCTGACGGATTGTGGTAAGGGAGTCGGGAGGAGAAGCTTGCATTTCTTCTGGACGGTGGAAAGGGGATTGATGGCTTGACATTAATAACTCCGCAAAAATACTTATATCAAATCTTGCACCAGTTCGACCAATGCGTGCGCCATAACTTAGAAGCGGTTGCACAGCGCACAATGAAGAAAATCGTACCATGAAAAACTTGCAAGCTGTAGATGAAGGATTTTCCCAAGTACAGTTTTGTATGGATTTTGCTGGCATATTTATTTCAGAAGGTAGTATTGTAGGGTGCGTTAGACGCAAGTCGTAACGCACCGTTATCAAGGGTTTGGTGCGTTACGCTGTCGCTAACACACCCTACGTATCTTTTCAAAAATCAAATAGTATTCCTATATTTATTTCAGAAGGTAGTAAAAGATTTGTAGTTAAAATTAAGATATCCATTAACTAATCTCTAGCAAAATTAAAAGTTGATGACAGCAAGTAATATTAAGCAACAAATATTTGAGCATATTGAAGCTTTACCTGGAGAACAGGTGAAAAGCCTCCTATTAACCTGGTTAAATACTTCACCCGGAAGTTTAGAAGATTTTGAGCAGTTACTACTGACGACTCAACCAACCCAAAATACAGAGGAATCACTTGAGTTTGGTGAAATTGACGCTACGCTAAATTTTCAACCTCTTACAGAAGCCCAAATGGTTGAGCAGAGCAAGTTAGCCCTTGAAGCTTATCGTCGCAAAGGTTCCGGAATTTCACATAATCGCGTGCGCGAGTGGGTAGACAGTTTAGGTACTGATGAAGAAAGCCCATGTCCCAGATAGTTTGGACAGAAACTGCAATTGGCGACTTAAATCGTCACTACGATTTTATTAAACTTAATGATGTCGATGCCGCTGCACGTGCAGTACAAGCTATCGTCTCATTAGGTGAGAGTTTGCAGCAAAATCCACGTCGAGGTGCAATTGTAGATGAAATAGCAGGTTTGCGAAAACTTTTAGTGCCTTTTGGTAAATACGGTTACATTATTCACTACGCTATCCTTGAGGATGACGTTATTATTTTGCACGTATATCACGGACGAGAAAATCGACCTCGTTAATATCAATCGACTTTATGACCCAATTTTAGCCTTTGGGACAAAAATAGCTTTAAGTGGAAAAGTACAATAAACCTCACTGTGTAAATTATGTCAAAATAATCACATATTACTCGACTGTGCCCATACCCGCCTGGGATTTAAATCCCAGGCTAATAGCCCAAGTCCATTAAAATGGACTAGATAATCAAGTATATTAATGTAATATTTATCACTTTTTTTAACTATCAGTCTTTAATTACGAATTATTTTAACCTGATGCCTGAATCTTCTTAATTGCCCTCTCCGCATAAATAAAAACCTCTCTGTCAGGGTCGTCTAAAGCAAGCTTTAGAGCATTAAGAGCATTAAAACTGCCCAAATTACCAAGTGCAATTGCAGCCTCTTTCCTCACATCTGAATACTCATCCGTCAAAGCCTCAATTACCTTGGGTAAATAGTTGATATTAGGTATTTTCTGCAACACCTGTAACGCAAATTTTCGTACTTGCCAATGTTCATCATTGAGCGCGTCTGCAACAGATGGAAGTGCTTTCGCGTCAGCGTGAATTGCCAGAGACTTCGCAGCATTGCGGCGCACCTGCCAATCAGTATCATTAATTAGATGTTGGGTTAGTAAATCTACGACGTTATCATCCGCCAAATGCCCCAAAGTTAGAGCCGTTGCACGACGTACACTGTCGTCAGAATCAGCCATCAGCAGTAAAGCTGGTGGGCATATCTTAACTTGATTAAGATAGCTCAGAGTTGTGACAGCTGCTTCTCGAAGTTGTGGATATTTGGAATCAAAAAAGCTTAGTACCGCTCTTAAGGACTGAGAATCATGAATTTTGCGTAAGAGAATCAAAACGTTAACCTGTAAATTTACATCCTCTTGGTGCAAAGCATCTAATAATAACAGCAGATGTTCGTTAGAGACCAATTCACCTAAAGCTGAAAATGCTTCGCTGCGAATTTCCGCATCTGGGGAAGTGAGGGATTTTAGCAAAGCAGGAACAGCCACAGGATTAGCAATTTCCCACAGTGCGCTCACCGCAATTTTTTGTACGGCTGTGCTTTCGTCATCTAAGGCAATAATTAAACCATCAATTGCTTCTTCTTCGCCCAAATGTTGTAAAGTTTTGACTGCAACTAAGCGCTCATTTACATCGGGCGATCGCAACATTTCCAACCATTGATTTAACTCAGAATCCGTATTTATAGGCATAGATATCGGTTCATTTTTTGACTAATGCTTTACAGATGCTGTGATGCGGTAAAGTACGTGCGGTAGGTTGCTGTGGATAATATCGCGCTCATATTTGAATCCAACCTTCTCCATTACCCGTTGTGACGCACGGTTAGTTGTCAGGGTAAAGCAAATTACATCTGCCAAGCCAAGCTTTTCAAAACCCAATTTCAAACTTGCTTTAGCTATTTCTGTTGCCAACCCTTGACCCCAGAACTCGTCTATCAGCGCATAAGCTAACTCTACCTCATTGTTACCATCAATATAAACGTTACGTAGTCCCCCTCGACCAACAAACCTAGCGTCCGCTTTGTCTCTAAATATCCAAATTCCGAATCTGTAACGGTTCCAATGCTCCAGGTTTATCTGAAGAAACTGCTGTGTTTCGTCGTCGGAACGGACACCACCAAGAGTAGCCATTACCTTGCAACTTTTGTGCATATAGCAAAGTTCGCTAAAATGCTTAATTTGCAAACGTTCGGCAATTAGACGGTTAGTGGAAAACATTTCGATTAATTCCATACGGTATCAGTTACCTTCCGTTGGGGTGCATTTTAATTTCCCTACCGCAATAAAAAGGGAATTTGTACAGTAATCGCGTTTGTCGGACATTCCTTTTCACAAGGTAGGCAAAACCAACACTCGTCATATTTCATATAAGCCTTACCCGTTTCTGGATTTTTTGCCAGCACATCCAGCGGACAAACTTCAATGCAAGCTGTACACTTTTCCAAACATTTCGATTCATCTACAATTACAGGAACGTCTATTCTTTGTGTTGTTAAAGCCATAATTTTTTATCCTTGATTTAATTTCTAATTTGTATGGTGGGCAATGCCCACCATACGTGTCTGTAATTATATCAATGCTTTATGAAACGCTTTTTGTTCTTTGCTGTTAATGTAGCCAATTTTTTCATAGAATAAGTGTGCTTCTTTACGCCTAATACTTGAACGTACCTGAACACCTTCGCATCCAACTTCATAAGCCCACTTTTCAATTTGCTGCATTAAAAGCTTTCCAACTCCATTATATCGGTAATCTTCATCTACAACTAAACCGAGAAGAATTGCTTGGGTTGAAGTAACTATTAAGTCGTAAATATGTGCTTGCGCCCAACCAATCACATATTCATTTGCTAAAGTTGCAACATACAAAATGTAAAAATCATTGTTTTGAATTTTGCCTAAGCGTTGCTTTATTTGTTCTTGTGTCGCAGGATATCCAAGTTGTTCGCAAAGAATAGTAATTCTTTCTGAATCTTTAATCTCGGCTTGTCTAATTTTAACTTGGTTGCCAATAGCAAATTGACTAGTCATAATAGTTATTTAGAAAATCTATCTTGTTGCTACGTTATAAACATCTTTTACTAAATCCACTTCTACAACATACGGTTCTACAGGACGTTTAAACAACTCCATTTCCCCTGTTTCACTTTTCTTTAAATTCACATGACAAAACCACTCCTCATTATTCTTCTGTGGAAAATCTAGATGATAGTGGTATAAGCCCCAACGACTTTCTCGACGATATAGAGATGCACGCGCAGCCATTTCCGCACAGTCACGAATAAAATGCACCTCCATGCAGCGCATTAATTCATGAGCATCGCGGGCACCCATTTGCTTTAAAGTTTCATGATAGCGAATAAAATGATTTAGCCCTATTTCCATCTTGTTACCCGATTTCGGCGGTTGTAAATAATCGTTAACAAACCGTCGTAACTTATACTCTACCTGAGTATGAGGAATACCGTTAGGTTGATTCAATGGTCCGTAAATTCTAGCTTTCTCCGCTTCTAAAAATTCTGTATCAGGTTGCAAATACTCTAAGTGTTGGATGTAGTCAACAGCATTTATTCCCGCCAAACGACCAAACACAAAAGCGCCAATCATATAGTTGTGAGGCACGCTTGCCATATCTCCCGCCGCATACAATCCTGGTACTGTCGTTTCTGCTTTCTCATTCACCCACACTCCAGAAGCACTATGTCCGCTACACAAACCAATCTCTGAAATGTTCATTTCTATACCGTGGGTGCGGTAGTCTTCACCTCTGCCCTCGTGAAAACGTCCCCGGCTTGGTCGCTCATTTGACCACAAAATAGATTCAATTTCGGAAATTGTATCTTCATCTAAGTGAGTCATTTTTAATTGAATTGGTCCCTTGCCAGAGTTTAATTCTTTCCAAATCTCTAGCATCATTTGACCGCTCCAATAATCACAATTTATAAAGCGGTATCCTTCGGCGTTTGCAGTATAGGCACCTAAAGGGCCAGCAACATAGGCACAGGCGGGACCGTTGTAATCTTTAATTAGTGGGTTGATTTGGAAGGATTCAATATTGGTAAGTTCAGCGCCTGCATGGTACGCCATCGAGTAACCATCCCCCGCATTCGTAGGATTTTCGTAAGTACCATAAAGATAGCCGGATGCAGGTAATCCCAACCTGCCGCAGGCGCCCGTACAGAGAATTACTGCCTTGGCTTGAATAACAACAAAATCCCCTCCTCGCGCATCAAAACCAACTGCACCAATAGCCCTGCCATCTTTTACCATTACCCGTGTCGCCATGACGCGGTTTGTCACTTGTACTTTATGACGTTTTACCTGTCGGGTAAGAATAGTTTTTAAATCTTTCCCTTCCGGCATGGGCAGTACATATTTACCTACCCGATGCACTTGCTTGACATCATAATTTCCTTGAGGGTCTTTTTGGAACTTAACACCCCAACTTTCCAATTCTTGAATAGTTTCGTAACCTAAGAGAGCCGTTTGATAGACGGCTTTTTGGTGTAAAATCCCATCGTTAGCAATGGTGACTTCGCGGACGTATTGTTCTGGGGTGGAATGTCCGGGAATGACTGCTGTGTTGACTCCATCCATTCCCATTGCGATCGCACCACTACGGCGAATATTTGCTTTCTCTAAAATCAATACCTCGCCATCTGGGTTTGCCTGTTTGGCTTTAATACCAGCCATTGTCCCTGCTGTTCCACCACCAATAACTAGCACATCTGTTTTCATCCATTGAGTATTCACGTTTATCACCCTGTTAATTGATTTTGGATTTTGGTAAGGCGGGTTTACAGATATCTTAGAAGTGAATGTGAAATACTGCGAAACCCCCCTTTACTTACTTTTCTCTAACTGTCTGATACGTTCTATTTGCTGAAGGTTCCATTCATCGTTAGAGTAGGACGTAGCAAACCAAGCATCCAATATTTCTTTCGCAACCGCTTCTGTTATGGCACGAAGACTAAGCACGAGGACATTCGCATGATTCCAAATACGGGCGCCACGAGCAGTTTCTGCATCATGACATAGAGCCGCACGTATCCCGGAGACTTTATTGGCAGCAATGGATGCACCTGTTGTACCAGTCCAACAAAAAACAATACCCTCATCCGCTTTATGGGTTGCTACGGCAAAAGCAACTTTGCTACAGCTGAGAGGCCAATCTATTTCAGATTCATTCTCCAGTAAGGAACCAAAGGCTACGACTTCATGCCCACGCAGCTTAAGTTCTTCTATCACTTTGTCAGTTAGGTGTGTGCGTTCATCACTGCCAATAGCTATTTTCATATATCTTTCACATATATATATTGCAATATTTTTGCTTTGGCGTCCGCCTAAAAATAATCTACAGCTTGTGAGGACAAGCTATAGATTGCCTAAAGAATACTACTGTATGTTTATCAAGATACCGTAAATTTAAACAAAATTCATAATTTAAATCTTTCAAAAGCAAAATTCAAAAGTGTAATAAGTATAAATAATCTCAGTAATTTAATGTGCATAATGGCGATTATATGGGTATTAAGCCTATTACAACTAAAGTGGCTATGTAAAAAAAAGTCTAAATAAAGTTAATTTTAATACCTTTTATTTCCGCTAGAGCTTCTTACAAGCTTTTACTTGATTCTTAAAATAATCTATGATAATATTTTCACAATCTAAAATACGGTAAATCGATAGGCTTATCGATGTTTAAAATTATGCTTAAGTTAGGCACGATGCGTAAAGTCACCTAATATAGGATTACCCCAAAGATTTTTGAACAGATACGTAGGGTGCGAATTCGACAGCGTAACGCACTCCTCCCCTTAAAAATGGTGCGTTACGACTTGCGTCTAACGCACCCTACAATACTAATATTAAATACATAAATATTATTGCCTGCAACTTTCAATCAACATTGGTAAGTGAAGTGCCAATCATACTACGGGTAGGTCAATGCTTGTCGGTCAAGGTCTTAAATCTTAAGAATCCCCCATTATCCTCCTCAAAAAGGGGGGAAGAGACTAATATAAAGTTTCCATTATTCTCCTTAATTATGACTGATTTAATTAATAAACAAATCTTGCTTAAGAGCCGTCCAATAGGAGAACCAAAAAAGAGTGATTTTGCACTTGTTGAGACACCAGTTCCTGAAGCTGGTGAAAATGAAATTCTCACTCGTACAATCTACCTTTCTCTTGACCCTTATATGCGCGGTCGTATTAGTGAAGGTAAGTCTTATGCTGCATCAGTTGAACTAGATTCAGTAATAGTTGGCGGTACAGTTAGTAAAGTAATCAAATCAAATCATCCCCAATTTTATCAGGGAGATTTTGTTCTTGACTACAACGGTTGGCAAACTTATGGTGTGTCAAAAGGGGAAACTGTGCGTAAACTTGATCCCAATCAGGCGCCTCTTTCTTATAATTTAGGTGTTTTGGGAATGCCTGGAATGACTGCCTACTTTGCTCTTCTTGATATTGGTCAACCTTCTGAAGGAGAAACAGTAGTAGTTTCGGCTGCTTCTGGTGCTGTAGGTGCCGTAGCAGGTCAAATTGCTAAAATCAAAGGCTGTCGCGTAGTGGGAATTGTTGGAAGTGATGAAAAACGAGATTTTATTGTAAATGAGTTAGGTTTTGATGTTGGTATTAACCGTAGAACTCAAGAAATTGATTCAGCACTCAAAGAAGCAGCCCCGAATGGAATTGATGTTTACTTTGATAATACGGCTGGTGTAATTTTAGAAACAGTATTACAACAAATCAATCTAGGAGCGAGAATTCCATTAGTAGGATTAATTTCAGAATATAATGCAGTATCTCCTCCCCCTGGACCAAATTTAAGAGCATTGTTAATAAATCGTGCTTTGATAAAAGGTTTTTTAGTGCGCGATTATCTAGAACATCAGCAAAAGTTTTTAAATGATGTTTCGGAATGGTTAAAGCTAGGCAAACTCAAATACAAAGAAGATATAGTTGTTGGCTTAGAAAATGCTCCACATGCTTTTATAGGATTACTCCAAGGTGCAAACTTTGGTAAGTTAGTTGTTAAAGTTAGTGACGATGAAACAACATAAAATTAGTTTTTTACCTACGTCTTATCAAAGAATAATTAATTATTCTTTGTTAGCACTTATTACTTGTCTGCTGACTTGGGCTGTCACTTTAACAGGTTGTACCCAACAAAACAGTCCCCAAACAGGTCAATCCTCTACAAATTTGGCAAAACCAAATGTCGTTAATATTGGGCATCAAAAAGGAACTCCCGGTTTAAATTTGTTGAAAGCGCAGAGGCTTTTAGAAAAACGCCTGACTCCGGAAGGGATTAATGTTAAGTGGATAGAGTTTCGCGGTGGACCTCCAATGATGGAGGCAATGGCCGCTGGAGGTATCGATATTGGCAACGTTGGTAATTTACCTCCAATTTTCGCACAGGCTGGTGGCAATCAGATAGTTTATGTTGCAGCTACAGCTTCCAATGCAGGTGCCCAAGCAATTGTCGTACCAAAAGATTCTCCAATCAAAACTCTTGCCGATTTAAAAGGCAAAAGACTGGCTATTCAGAAAGGAACAGCACTTCAATACTTAGCATTGAAAGCTCTCGAAAGTGCAAAATTAACATTAAATGATATTAAACCTGTTTATCTTAACATTCCAGATAGCATAACTGCTTTTGAAGGAGGTCAAGTTGATGCTATACCCATTAGCGATCCCTACTATGCACAAAAAGAGAAAACAGGAACAATTCGTATTTTGGTGAAAGGTTCTGATATTGCCCCGCAAAGAGCATATTATATTGCCACCCAGAATTTTGCCCAAAAACATCCAGAATTAGTCAAGATAATTTTGGAAGAGCAACGCAAGGTAGAAGAATGGGCAAAAAGTCATAAAAATGAAGTTGCTCAACTATTGGCAAAGCAAACCGAGTATGATTCTGCGGTTTGGGAATGGGCTTTAGAGAAACGCTCATTCTTTGGTGTATTTGATATCACCGATGAATTTGTTCGTGAACAGCAGCAAGTAGTAGATTTATTCTACAATCAAAAACTAATACCAAAAGACATTCAAATCAAAGATGCCATTTGGAAACCTTAGCAGTCAAAATCTAAATTAAATTAGCTTCGTTTTATCTATTTAGTTTTTCCAACAATTTAGGAATTTCATCTGGAGAATAAGCAATAAAGTCAGCCCCATGAGCTTTTAATTCCTGCTCAGTTCCATAACCATAAGCAACCCCTATCGAATAAACACCATGATGCTTGGCACCGACAATGTCATGTTGGCGATCGCCTACCATAACAGTAGAGATGGGTGAAAGATTTTCCGTTAGTAAAATGTGTTGAATTAAGTCACCTTTATTACTGTGAGTACCATCAAGTTCGCTACCGTACACGCCATCAAATAGCGGCAATAAACCAAAATGCTCAAGAATCCGTTTAGCATATACATGAGGTTTTGAAGTAGCAACAAAAGTTTTATAATTGTGACGAATAATCTTTAACGTTTCTGTAATTTGGGGGTAAAGAGAATTTTCAAATAGTCCAATAGTAGAAAAACGATTGCGGTAAAGTGAAATTGCTTTATCAAGTACCGTCACATCCAAAGTATTCAACAATTGTGAAAAACTATTTTTTAATGGCGGACCAATACACCAGTCCAATGAATTGTCATCATCAAGTGTATAGCCCATTTCAGATAAAGCATACTGAATACTACGAGTAATACCAATTTTGGGGTCAGTAAGTGTACCGTCGAGGTCGAATAAAATTACAAGTTCAGACATTTTTTAGTAAAATATTAAGTATCCGTATTTCACCTCTATTGTTCTAACATTTGGAAGAATCGAGTAAAGTAATCCGGAAAAGTCTTTGCTGTACAACCAGGGTCTTTAATAACAATCCCTGGAATCTTCAAGCCAGTAACAGCAAAAGCCATCGCCATTCGATGATCGTGATAAGTTTCAATCGCTGCTGGAGTAATCGGGCTTGGCTCAATCTTCAGTCCATCTGCAAATTCTTCAACCTTGACCTGCCGCAGCAAAAAAGTAAGAGGCATTCGACGCATCGGGTTCTATGGTGTAATTTCGAGGCTGATAACGCTGACCCGCTTTGATCTGAAATTGATTCTCGTCGGTTTGCAGCGCCTGTACGCCAAAATCCGCCATTAGGCGACAAGTCATTTTTACGTAGGACTGCGAAACTAGTGTACCTTCAACCTCAACAATTGTGTCCTGTTGAGCATAAGGTGCAATCATCAGAAATGCCGAAAGCTGCTGACTAGTTTGGTTGCCCTTTAAGCGAAAATGTCCGCCGGAGAATTGTTGAGCGTAGATAGTGTAGGGCATAAAACCAGGGTTGCCCTCAAAGTTAACGGTTGCTCCGCCCGTTTGCAGAACTTTCAGCAAGTCGTCCATCGGTCGTTCCCGCATCCGAGGAACGCCATCTAGGCGATACTCACCGTTGCCCAATGCCACCAGCGCTGAGATAAACCGTGCTGCTGTACCCGCTAAACCCACAAATAAATCCGCCTGCGTCGCTGGAATTTCGCCCCCTCTTCCTGTCACTTGGATCTGGGCTAGAGAAGAATTAAGTGTAATGGGAATACCCAAATTTTCTAAACATTTGACAAAATACTTGCTGTCTTCACTAAATAAGGCATTTTCTAAAATAGAGTCACCCTGCGCCAAAGCAGCAACGAGCAGTGCCCGATTGGTAATACTTTTAGACCCAGGAATTTCTACTATGGCATCCACTGGGCGATTCAGAGCAGGGATTGCAATGGTATCCACGTTAAACCTCTATACAAGTGATTGATTAGCTACAATATAGGATTACTATTTGATTATTGAAATATACGTAGGGTGCGTTATGCCGAAGGCTAACGCACCATCTCAGAATGTTTTGGTGCGTTAAGCTTCGCTGTAACGCACCCTACATTGTACTTAAATTTTTTCAAAAATCAAATAGGATTGCTATATATAGTCTCATATCATAAATGCTGGTTAAGCCAGTGATTGTCACAACTTGACCTAATGCAATTGCCGACATGAGATACCAAAAAGCTCTATCTATTTATCAATTATAAGCTTTATTCATCACTAAGGTTAGAAGGAAGTCATGCTACTGCGGAGCCTTATCTTTAAATTTGAGCTTATACTTTATCGGTATGTGGCATCTTCTAATTTTTCTGGATACCCCGATTTACCGAGCGCATACAATATTAATTTTATACTATTTATTATTGTGACTATAACTCTATCGAAAAGTGATGACTTGTAATGCTCATGCGTTGAATTAAATAAAACCTATGAGCTTTAAATCGCTGGACACCGGAATCAAGACTTAAATGTTCACAATTATGATTTTTTGCATATTTAATTAGCCACTGGAATAATTGCTGACCATAGCCTTGCGATCGCGTTAACTCATCGGCAACTAAGTCATCGATATATAAAAACTTTCCCGATGCTAAACATGTAGAAATACGAAATCCAGCTACTGCCACAGTTTGCCCCTCCACTTGCAAGAAAGCAAGCTGATATCCTTCTTTCATCTGATAACGAACTTGCTCTACAAACTTAACTTGTTCAAGATGCGGGCGCAACTGGGACATCACAAGAAAACACCCTGATATTTGAGAATCAGATTCTGCCAATTGTATTGACACCATTATTACTCCTAAAAATATTGTGTTTACTTGTATTATTCTTCATGCCTGCCATAATTATAAGTTTTCATCCGGCATGATATAAGTTGGCGCATGTAAACCCATTATTCCATCAACCAGAAATACAATATTTTCATAATACGGTAAATCTATCGATTTAATGTAAAATAGTTAGAAGCTATGATTACTCATCCAGGATTAAATGTATGCAACCCTTCAAGATAGATTACCAACTAGAATATTGGGATACGCAAGGATTGAGAAAAACATACAATCACCCGATTAATTTTGAGCAGTTAAATCAGTTATTGTGTCGAGATTCAAAGATTTTAGATTATGGATGTGGTTATGGTCGTGTTTCTAACGATCTATATCTACATGGTTACACAAATATAATAGGTATTGATTTTTCTAGTAATATTATTGATAAAGGTCGTAGTTTGTATCCACACTTAAATTTACATATGGTAAGTTCACCACATTTACCATTTGCCGATCACGAGTTTGAAGCTGTGTTTTTGTTTACTGTCTTAACCTGTATTCCCTCTAATCAAGGTCAAATAAATCTGATTCAAGAAATTAAACGAATTCTTTGCAATGGAGGAATACTTTATATCAGCGACCTTTGCTTACAAACCGATGCGCGTAATATTCAAAGATACAAACAATACCAGCATAAATACAATACTTACGGTATTTTTGAATTACCTGAAGGTGTAGTACTACGTCATCACGATGATACCTGGATAAAAACCTTAACTGCTGATTTTGAACCTGTTAACCTTCAAAATTTTGATGTTGTTACTATGAATGGTAATTCAGCTAAAGCTTTTCAGCTTTTTGCAAGATTTATATAAATAATTAAGTTTAGGTTTTCCTCCCGATCTACCAACGTGGAGACGGATGCTTTATGATGTACAAAATTTTTTGCAATTTGTTTATTTGTTTTTAAACATTATAAGTTATTTTTGCTTCCAATCTTTAATATTCCAGGTTTGCGTATCCCACGGAGTTGCTTCGACACCTGTTAATCTATTACTAACGCCATTTACAGTAGCGCGCGCAACCAAGGGAATAACAATTGCGTCTTTTATTAACAAGTCGTTCATCTGGATAAATAACTGACACCGTTTTTCTGGATTTAACTCGATGGCAGACTGTTTCCAAAGCTGATCGTATTCAGGATTGCAATAACGTGAAGAATTTGGTTTAGACCAATTATTTTTCTTCTGAGGAATTTCCTCACAAGTCCAATTCTTCATATAAGCACCAGGGTCTGGATTACTATTACCAGTAGAAAACTTATTTTTGACCACGCACAAAGAACTTTGTAGTATCCATCCAAACACCTCGATCGGTTGTTAGTTTTTCAATTTCTGCGCTGTATTCAACTTGCAAACGCTCCAATTGTTCGTGTGTTAGTTTTGACAATAAAGGATGACCTTTTAAATTTATATTAATTACTGTCCTAGATAATCTGTCATTCCTGAGATGCTGATAGCGTCCAGATGGTTCAATTTTGATTTCGATATCTTTAAAACCAGCTTGTTGTAGTAAACTGCGACATCTTTCTGGAGTTCCAAGTGGTTCAAGTATGTGTGGTAGCTCTACGCCTAAAACTTTGGCACATATCTTCTTGTGAATATGTGCTATAAGAGCTGTTTCAGGAGGAGAGGTAAATGCTACAAACCCTTCTAGTTTCAACCAGCGATACCAATGACGCAAAGTAGCTAGAATATCGGGAAAAAGTACAATTGCTTCACAGCAAAAGATAACATCAAAACTACTATCATTAAAGTGGATATTTTCTACATCAGCTTCAATTAACTCAATGTTTTGTAATCTTGCATCTACAATCTTAACTCTTGCTTGATGCAACATTCCCGGCGTCATATCAATCCCGATCGCAGAACCCTCCGCACCAACTATTTCAAATGCGGGAATCGCCAATAAACCTGTTCCGGTAGCCACGTCAAGGATTTTCTGTCCCTGCTGAAGTGGCACAAATTCAAGTAAAAGCTTGGCTTCTAGAGGATGGCGAGTACCTTCCTCATGGTCATAATTAGTTCTGCTACCATAAAACTCTTTTAGTTGTTGCTTGTAACTATCTATATTAGTCATAACTAAATGTCAAATATTCTATAGTTTACTGGAGTTTTGGTGCCGTAATTTGCCATAAGGTTAATAGGGTTTTTAAGGACTAGTTCATAAAAACTAGATTTCCCCATGTCCCATATGGCTTTTATTTAAAATTTGTCTTTTAAGATTTGGACACCTTCGCCTATTTTTATATAACCCACATTCCGCACCCTAACTGTCACAAGTTCATTAGTACTTAACTAATTTCCAGTGAATAGTATTTGTGAACTATAGGTTGGAGTAGTTTTTGAAAGCTTAATGAGAATAAGTACTATTAACCCAAGTTGCGGGTTACGCGACTCCGGGTGCTTCGCACCCGGATCATGCGATCGCATAAAAACCCCCTTATGACAGTTAGAGTGGGGAATGTAAGTTAAATGGATGTGCGAACATACGAGCGTAAAGTAGCGAGAACACTAAACATTGATTTAGCTGAACTCGGTAAGGGGAATTTGACTACCAAGCGTCAGGTGGCGGATTTGGGATATTAGCAAACGTGTTAATGTTCTACAATTCACCATTTAGAACAGAAACAAGAGTGCCTTCAGGTCGAGGAGTTGTCAAACTTGCTAGTTTTACCAAGCACTATTATTTTATCTTAATCATGATTAACCGAAGTTCTTACCCAAGGTTTGTATTATCTTGGGCAAGGATAGCAATAATATCAGTGAGTTGTCGCTCTGCATCTCGTCCTTCTGGAGTTTCCTTACCTAATGAGGTTTCTTTAACAAAGCGATAAATATCTGCTGCTCCCTCAAAAGTACGTTTTGTCAAACCGACAGCACCAAAGGTATCAGCAATTTCTTCCATTTCGCCTACCCAGCGATGAGCTTTTGGTGGCATTGTTGGGATTTGACGATTTAGCAACTCTAACAATTCTTTTTGACTGATAGATAATTCTTGCCAAAGTTCTTGATCCAAATTGAGGCGCCGCGCGGCAATTAATAACTCAGTACTTATTGCCGTCAATCCTTTAGTAAGGGCAGCGTAGCACATTTTTAACCCAGAAGCTTGACCAACTGACGAGCCAATTACGCGAATATCTAATCCATAATCCCGCAGTTGTGCGAGTTTCTCTGCTTGCTTACCTGAAGCATAAATGCGGGTACGGTTGGGTTGACGTGGTGGTGGGCCGATAATCGAAGCATCAACAAATTCCCCTCCAGCCATCTCGATAATTGGCTCAATTGTTTTTACTTTCTCAGGTGCAATAGCATTGCAATCCGCATACAAAATATTTTTGCCCACCTGTTTAATTGCAAGAGCTACCTGTTTGGCTGCTTCTACCGCAGTTGAAGGTACGAGAACAGAAAGTATCGCGTCAGATTCGGCGACTAAATTTTCAAGCGTTCCTACATTCTCAACTTTTGCGGCTATAGCTAATTGCTGGGTTCTTTGACTTCGGTCGTTTAATGCTGCTACTGTTCTCAACCCATTTTGATTCAGTACAGCAGCAATCGCTCCTCCCATGTCGCCAGGACTAAAAATACCAACTGTTTGTATTTGCATATCACACTTACCTAAAGCCATTTGCAGGAGTTCTTTTAAGCATGTTAGGGTAGTATTATACTAAAAACGGGTTATAACTTTACTTTTAAATAAAATTAAAATCTTTTTAAGATGCTTCGTTCCTCAGCATGACAAGAGATGCTTCGTTCCTCAGCATGACAAGAGATGCTTCGTTCCTCAGCATGACACGAGATGCTTCGTTCCTCAGCATGACAAAAGTCTAGATTTTATCCGTTTGCAGTATAACTACATTACAAGCTAATCTTTAGACTGGAAAAGACTATACAAAATTGAAGGACGCACGCCGATATATTTGATAACCAAAATACCCAGCCAAACGTTCCATACAATCATTGTAAAACTAGTGGCGATAGCGGCACCAGCAATTCCAAATAATGGAATTAGAATTGCATTCAAAACAACATTAATTAAAGCACTACAAACAACTACTGGTAAAGATTTTTTTTGATGACCTGTCATAATCATCAAAATAGCAACTGAACCACATAAGGCATTGATCATTTGCCCCGTAACCAAAATTTTTAGCGACCAGCTTGCCTCAATAAAATCTGAACCAAAAAGACTTAGAATTGGCTGGCTGAAAAGCATTAAAAATAAGCTAATGGCTAAAGTTGGAAAGAAAATCCAATTTGTTACGCGAGAAACTGTTTTTTGTAACCCCTGAATATCCCCTTGGGCATAAAGAGTTGTAAATACAGGTGCAGCTACCATATTCACTATCTGTAAAACAAAACTTGTCCAAGCTGCTGTTTTGACTGCGGCGTTATAAATACCAGCGGCTTCTGGTCCAATAAAAGAACCAATCATCACAGTATCTATTTGGCTCAAAATAGCAAAAGATGCTTGCTGAATTAATAAAACTACGGCTATTCCTAACCATTCGCGGTAAGCATAAACTGGAGTAGCAGGCTTATATTCTTTATTTAATTTCTGCCACAACAACCCAAACTGAGATACCACAACAACTAGAAACATAAGTGTTGCTATACCAATCATTGACAAACTGGTAAGAGAATGATTTATTTGTAACAACACAAATCCCCCGCAAAGCAGCAAAATAGGAAAGACTATTTGCGATGGAATAAAGGCAGTAAGAATATCTTCCATTGCCCTCCCGGTTTCTTGTTGAAATCTTACCAAAACTTGTAACAACACCAATCCCATACCAAACAATAACGGTGTTGCATAAACAAAGCTATGGTAATGATTTATTACTAAAATGATACCCGTGGCTAAAAGAATCAGCAGTAAACTATTCAAAAGCGCTAACAACCAACTTCCACGGACTAAACCGTGCAGTTTTCCCCAGTCTTGCTTAAGCTGGTATTCTGGGAGTAAACGTAAAACTGTCATTGGTAAACCTAATTCAGCTGGAATTGCCAATAGTAATGACCAAGACATGACATATTCATAAATACCATACTCAGTTTTACCCATCCATTGGGCTAAAAAAATCTGAACCAGGTATATCAGAACTAAACCAGTAACTTGAATGATTAAAGCAACAATGGTATCTTTTGCTAGTTCAGCTAGCTGCACAGTTACTGATGTTTGAGAAATTGAAGAGTTAGTCATAAGAAGCACCTCCAACTAGGAGGGTAATTTTGAAATTTTACAAAAAAGTCACTAGGGACAGCAATAGCTTTATTTCCCAACTTCTGACACCATCTTCAATACTGCGTAGGTTTGAAAATTGCTCTCCCCAACAAGAACGATGATTTGGGGGGCTAAAAGCCTCTTAAAGTCCCCGCAATTTATCGGGGGATGCGTGGGGGATCAAATAAGAGCAAAAAACCTATTCCTTGCAGTATTGACACTACCTTTACTTTGCGTGGAAATGAAGTAAGAATTGAAGTTTTCTATTATGTCAAGTCTAATTACTGATTACCTATTTATCATTCCTATTTATACCTGATTCTGGCTGCGCTTTATGCTTATTCAGGAGAAAAGCTTGGACTAGATTGTGAAACCATTCTCTACTTACAGTTTCAACAATCTAAATGTTATAAAGGTAAAAAAAATTGTGGGAATAAAATTCTTATCTATTTTACCGTATTAAATTATAAAATACATAGCTTCAGTTAATCACACTATTTATTTTTAAAAATATAAAATATAAAATTTACATATTTATTTAAAAAACTTAACATTAAAATAACAGATAGCTTATTAATTTATAAAACCTCACGAGCGCATATTTGCAATTTCCACTCCACTAGCGAAGAGGTTAACACCCAGGGCGAAATCCAAAAATTTTCCTAAGCCTCATGACTTACTCAATGGAGTTGCTAAACCATCAATGCTGACCAGATTTTTTTGCTGATGATATTCTTTAAGTCCAGCTTCACCTTTTTTCTTTGCCAATTTGACTAAAGTCTCCCTCTGTCCTTTATATTCATAAAGTGGTACGCCAAAACCACAGGAGGTTTGCACTCTTTCGATATCCGCTACAATAATTTGACGCGCTCCGGGAATCTCTGGAAACAAGGGATACAAAGTTTCCCATTCTGGCGAACTGGGAATAACTGTGTATCCTTTACCGTAGAGACGGAGAATACTTGGGGGTTCTTGAAAAGCGCAAAACATAAAAGTAATTCGCCCATTTTCTTGCAGATGGGCTGAGGTTTCGTTACCACTACCTGTCAAGTCTAAGTAACCTACACGATGGGGAGAAAGAACGCGAAAACCTCCTAGACCTTTAGGAGAAAGGTTAACATGACCAGTGGAACTTAAGGGTGCAGAACCTACAAAGAAAAGGTGTTGGGCTTCAATAAATTCTTGCAGTTCTTCAGTGATGGATTCAAAAAGTTTAGCCATAAATTGAATAGTTCCTGTTGATAGCCCGATGTTCTCAGCCTATTTCTTCTGTAATAATGTAGCAAGCTTTAGGTTGTCTAGATTAAGTGGAACTATTTGTGATATTATTTAACGGAAAATATATACAGATAGCAAATAGTATTTGAAGTGTATTTTATTACTTTACCGTGAGTATTCATCAAGCTGATTTAGCGCGACGTATCTACGACACTGCCAGAGTGACTGGCTCTTTCCGATTACGTTCGGGAGTTACCAGTCAAGAGTATTTTGACAAGTATCTATTTGAGTGTAGAGGCGATCGCAGGGTTGGAAATAGGGGGTATTTCCTATCGCTACCGTACTTTCTCAGTTAAGTGGGCTATCAACACTCTTTGTCCGTAAAGCTGCCAAGGAGTACGGAAGCAAGCTAGCGGAAAAAGTTGCTAGCGCTTTCAAACACTCAGCCAGCATCTACTTAAATAGTTAAGCCGTTTGTCTTATTAAGATATAAATTTCCAAAATTCATGACATAGACCACTAGGTAACTACCCTCAAAATACCTGTCTTTTGGGGCATAAAGAATATTTAGCAATACTTAATGTTTGACAATCTAATAATTAGAGTATCATGAAGTTGTGATTTGCAGTACATATTTTTCGTATATATGTATTATGCGAATTTCTACAGCGTCAGATTGCTACATAAGTTTATGGTAATCAGGCACCAAGCAACAGTATCCCAAGTTCTGTTGTTATACTGCTGACCTGGTTTACAGTTCGCTTATTTCGTTCCTTGTAACAAAAATAAAGAGGAAGAAAAGAAAAAAGCAGATGAGCAAAACACGCAAGTTTCGTTTAGGTGCATTTATTCAAGCCACCGGACATCATGTCGTAGCTTGGCGACACCCAGATTCACAAGCAGATGCTGGTCTAAATTTCGAGCATTACAAAGAAATTACCCAAACTGCCGAACGCGGGTTGTTCGATGCAGTATTTCTAGCGGACAGTCCAGGGGTTTGGAGTAGTAGTTCGGAGACTCAGGGTCGCAATGGTAAAATCGCCCATTTCGAGCCAGTCACACTTTTTTCAGCGTTGTCGTCTGTCACCCAAAACATCGGTTTTATTGCCACTGCTTCAACCACCTATGAAGAACCCTATACCCTTGCACGTAAGTTTGCGTCCCTGGATTACTTAAGTCACGGTCGGGCAGGGTGGAATGTTGTTACCACAGGTAATGAGAATGCCGCAGGTAATTTCGGTTACGATCAGCACCCCGAACACAGCCAGCGTTATGAACGTGCTGAAGAGTTTGTGGAAGTAGTAAAAGGACTGTGGGATAGTTGGGAAGATGATGCCTTTATCCGTGACAGAGAATCTGGTATTTATTTTGACCCGGATAAACTGCACATACTCAACCATAAGGGCAAACATTTTTCGATAAGAGGCCCCTTGAATGTTGGTCGTCCGCCTCAAGGTTATCCTGTGATTGTACAGGCTGGAGCTTCCGAAGCCGGACGGGATTTGGCGGCGCGTACTGCTGAGGTTATCTTCACTGCCAATCAAACCCTAGCTGATGCACAGGAATTTTATGCTGACCTAAAAGGTAGATTGGCGAAATACGGACGCTCCCCGGAGGACCTCAAAGTGATGCCCGGAGCTTTCCCCGTCATTGGACGTACTGAGGAAGAAGCTCAAGAGAAGTACGAATTCTTACAATCGTTAATCCTTCCTGATGTCGCCTGGGGCATTTTAAATAGATATTACAAGAATGCCGATTTGTCAAAATATTCCTTAGACGATTTGGCGCCCGAATTACCTAGCGAAACTAACAATAACAAGAGTCGTCTTAAACTCGTCCAAGATTTAACTACTCGTGGCAATCTGACACTGCGCCAATTGTATCTCGCTCTGGCTACCGCGCGAGGTCATCGTACTATAATTGGTACTCCTGAAAGCATTGCTGACCAATTAGAAGAATGGTTCAACAATGGCGCCGCAGATGGTTTTAATATCATGCCGCCAATTCTACCTACAGGATTAGATGACTTTGTTAATCTAGTCGTTCCCATACTCCAAAAGCGCGGACTTTTCCGTACCGAATATGAAGGTAGTACCTTACGAGAAAATTTGGGATTGCGCCGTCCCAGCAATCGTTTTACCGCCAAACAAACGGATGAAAGATTGGTGTTGGCACGCTGAAATTTTCCACAGATATTTAAGCCATTTAATGTTCTGAAAAAACCCGTAATTTTTTGAAGGAAAAAAACATGACTGAATATAGCCGATTGAAAACCTCCCGCTCTGCCGCAATCAAAGCAACCCTTGATTATCCAGTAATCGACACCGATGTTCACACTAATGATTTCACGCCCGCTTTAGAGGACTACATCGCTAATTACGGCGGTGCAAAACTCGTAGACGAATTACGCAAGGCAGAATCGAGCCGCCTTAACTCCAAGAGCGATGGTAAAGACTGGTATCAACAAACGCCTGAAGAACGTCAGTACAACCGCACAGTTCGCTCGCCTTGGTGGGCAAGAGTTACCCGCAATACATTAGATTTAGCCACTTACACCTTGCCAGAATTGTTCTACGAGCGTCAAGTTGAGCAGGGATCGGATTATTCTGTGCTGTTTCCTAACAATGTCTTGGCGCCAACAGGAGTAAGTTCAGAGAACCGTCAACTACTGCAACGGGCGGTCAATCACTATCATGCTGACTTGTACCGTCCATATAGCGATCGCTTGACACCGGTAGCTGGCATCCCCATGAATACTCCCCAAGAAGCTATCGAAGAGTTAGAGTTTGCCGTAAAAACACTAGGATTGAAAGTAATTAATATTCCTGGTGGTGTGAAAAGACCTATTAAGGCGATCGCAGATAAGTACCCAGCAGATAAATTCCCTGAAATCGCCAAGTATGCCTCTTATATGGACTTCTACGGTTTAGATAGCGAATACGACTACGACCCCTTCTGGGCTAAGGTCGTTGAGCTAGGCGTACCCATTACTACCCACTACGGCAGCCAGGGTTGGACTGGACGCTCCTCTATCAGTAACTACATGAATAACCATATCGGTCACTTTGCCGATGGGTCGCAAGCATTTGCCAAGGCACTATTCTTCGGGGGAGTTACCAAGCGTTTTCCACAGTTGCGCGTAGCTATGCTCGAAGGTGGTGCGGATTGGGGCGCTCACGTCTACATTCATTTAATAGACCGCTTCTCCAAGCGCAGTCTCAAGGGGCTACAAAACTACAACCCCGACCTGACAAATGCCTCGGAGTTGTTTGAGCTATTTGAGCGCTATGGTGGAGAAATTACTCAAGGGCATTCCCTCAACAAAGAGGAATTGACTAAGAGTGTATTAGGTTCCTCCTTCACTCGTCATAGCCGTCAGCCAGTTGGTAGCGAAATGGAGGATTTTGGGGCAGCCGGCATTGAAACAATTGAAGATATTCGCGACCGTTGGGTCAACAATTTCTTCTTCGGTTCTGAGTCCGATGACCGCACGATAGCGGCAGCATTCAATGACAAAGCTAATCCTTTAGGTGTCAAAATCAACGCCATCTACTCCTCAGATGTTGGTCACTGGGATGTACCCGACCTCACCGCACCTTTAGCGGAAAGTTGGGATTTGGTGGCAGAAGGCGTAATTTCCGAAGCTGATTTCAAATCCTATGTCTTCGCTAATCCCTACAAATTTTACACCGAAGCCAACCCCAACTTCTTCAAAGGTACAGCAGTTGAATCCAAGGTAGGTAATATCGAATCCCCACAGGTGGATAAGACTCTAGTAGTAGCTTAATTTAAAGATGCGGGAACAAGGACAAAATATTCCTTTATGTTTTCTAACAGGAAGATGTTGCCCCAATACTGCGTAGGATTTGAATTTGATCCCCCCAACCCCCCTTTTTAAGGGGAGAACCGGATTCAAAGTCCCCCTTTTTAAGGGGGATTTAGGGGGATTGAATAATATTTGTATTTTACGTTGAGATGTATGTACACCGTAGCTTTTTAAGGGGGGCTAAAAACCTCTCTTCTTCCCTCTGCGACCTCTGCGTCTCTGTGGTAATAATCTTTACCCCAAAACTTTTTACCTAGACCACTACTTGTAGTACATGCAAGCGATTGGAAGGGGCTAAACAATCCCATCCCCAATTCCCAGTTCCCAAACTTTAGGAGTAAAAACTATGCCCGTCGAACAACGTTCCCACGACACCACCAATGCCTTGCCTTATCTTTTCTCGCCTTCTTTACTCCCTGATGGCGATCATTTTATTGCCGATGAGGTATACAGCAACCCAAAATTGCAACAATGGCTGGTTTCACAGAGCCGTAGTAAAACTTCTGTAGCAGTCTAAGCGAAATCCCCTTCTCCTCACTCCTTGCCCTTCTAATTATGACGTTACCAACAACTAAGCTCGGTCAAACTGGATTAACTGTTTCCCGTCTTTGTCTCGGCACCATGACCTTTGGATTGCAGACAGATGAAGAAACTTCCAGGCATATTCTCGACACCGCCGCCGATGGTGGAATCAACTTTCTAGATACAGCCGACGTTTATCCCCTTGGCGGCGGGCTTGCTACTGCTGGTAGCACCGAAGAAATTATTGGACGCTGGCTCAAAGGTAAACGCGAAAACTTTATACTAGCTACTAAGTGTGTGGGCAAGGTCGGTTCGGCACCTTGGGATCAAGGTGCTTCGCGCAAACACATTCTGGATGCAATCGATGCTTCCCTAAGAAGGCTGGGAACTGATTATGTTGACCTGTACCAATTGCACTCCGATGATGCCTCAACTCCCCTCGATGAAACCTTAGAAGCCCTAGATACAATAGTTCGTGCTGGTAAAGTACGCTACATCGGGGTTTCTAACTTTTTAGCCTACCGACTTGCTCGCGCTTTAGGTCGCACCGACGTGCGTAATTTGACTCGCTTTGTTTCGATTCAGCCTCGTTATAATCTCCTATTCCGCGAAATTGAGCGCGAACTATTGCCCCTGGCAAAAGAAGAAGGATTAGGTGTAATTCCTTACAACCCTTTAGCGGGCGGACTACTTACAGGCAAACACAATCGCGCTCAAAGTCCCACCGCAGGAACTCGTTTCACCTTGGGTACTGCCGCCGAACGCTATCAAGAACGTTATTGGCACGAGCGCGAGTTCAATACGGTTGAGGAATTACGCACAGTTGCAGATGCCAACGGTTGGTCACTTACTACCCTCGCAGTGGCTTGGGTACTAGCAAATCCGATTATCACAGCCCCCATTATTGGCGCCAGTCGTCCAGAACAATTGGTTGATAGCTTGAAGGCGATAGAGGTAAAACTTGACGACAATTTGAAACAAAAACTTGATGATATTACTGCCGAATATCGTAAGGGAGATTCTGTGCGTTAGCAATGATAAATCCAGCCATATATACTGAAAACAAAAAATATCGTTCTCGACGGTTTCAAAGGTCTGCCGAAGCACCACCCTTGCCCACAACGCCCTTCCGGTTTATTTGCTATTTCGTCAATCATTACCGTTGGTGGTATGTGGTAATAGTGATTCTGGAGGCACTGCACGCGACCTGCGGCATCATGTTGCCCTATGCGATTGGTGAGATCATCCGAAGTGTGACAAAATCGACGGGCGATAGCAAGTACATTTTTGATGCCGTGAGGCAACCCCTCATGCTCTTCGCCGCATTGAGTGTGGGGGAAGTAGTATTCGGACGGTCATCTGGATTCTTGCAAACTGTCCGCCATCCAATCCACCGACAGCACATCGTCCGCTCGCTGTATGCCTACTTGCAGCAGCATTCCCACCGCTACCTGAGCAGTAGTTTTGCAGGCGCCTTGGCACACCGCATCAGCGAAACTTCTCTAGGTGTAACCCAGACGATGCAAATGCTGATTAGTGAATTGATGCCCGTGATTATAGTACATATCGTCTCGACGGTGTTACTGTATCGCGCCTATCCTCCACTGGCTGCATTCGTGGGCGGGTGGGCAGTTCTTTTCATTAGTATTTCGTTCTGGCTGGCGACGCGCTGCCGAATTTACGCCCGCAAAGCCGCCAGCAAGAGAAGTGAAACTACGGGCATGATTGTAGATTCTGTTACCAATCTCAACAGTAGCCGACTATTCGCACGTCTGGGTTTTGAACGACGCTATTTAAATGAGCAATTAAAGCGCGAACTCGTAGAGGTGAGGAAGTCAAACTGGTATTCGGAGCGCATCCGCTGGTTTCAGTTTATCTCAGCTGCAATTTTGAAAATTGGCACTTTGTATTATTCACTCTCCCTTTGGAGTCAGGGAAAGATTGCTGCCGCTGATTTTGTAGTGGCAACCAGTTTGTCGCTGTTGATCATCAGTGAAGCCCGCAATTTAAGTAAAAGGTTTCTAGAAATCTTTGAGCATATTGGTAACATCAGTCATGGGGTTTCCACCATTATTCAACCCCACGAAATCATCGACCGCGAAAATGCGATCGCCCACTCCATCACTCAGGGACGCATTGAATTTCAGAGAGTCAATTTCAGCTACTCAAACGACAAGCAAGTATTTAAAAACCTCTTTGTTAGGATTCAACCAGGGCAGCGTGTTGGACTAGTGGGATTTTCTGGTTCTGGAAAATCCACCTTTGTCAATCTAATTTTACGCCTATTCGATCCTCAAGCTGGGCAGATTCTCATTGATGGAGTTGATATTCGAGATATGACTCAGGAAGCGCTTCACTCCCAAATTAGCTTGATTCCCCAAGACCCATCTTTATTCCATCGAACATTATTAGAAAATGTTCGTTACGGTCGATTAGAAGCAAGCGACGAGGAAGTAGTTGAGGCAGCACGCAAAGCTTACGCTCACGATTTTATCGCACAAATTAAAGAGGGTTACGATTCGCTCGTAGGTGAACGCGGTGTTAAACTTTCGGGAGGACAAAGACAGCGCATTGCGATCGCTAGAGTCATCCTCAAAGATGCACCAATTCTGATCTTAGATGAAGCTACTTCCAGCCTCGATTCAATTACCGAGAAAGCAATCCAAGATACCCTCGATTTAGCAATGCAAGGGAAAACGGTCATCGTGGTAGCTCATCGCTTGTCCACTATTTCCCACCTAGACCGTATTTTAGTGTTTGATAAAGGTCGCATTGTCGAAGATGGAACCCATGACGAATTACTAACAAAACGTGCTGCTTACTATAAGTTATGGAAAATGCAGGCGGGGGGATTTTTACCTGTAGAAGCCACTCACAATGGCAAAGTATGAATTTGACTGCCAAAAAAAGGAGAACAAGAAGTTGCTAATAACAGGTTATAGCGAAAATGAACTACAATTAACTGCCGACGTACTAGTAATTGGTGGTGGTCCTGCCGCTGCATGGGCAGCATGGGCAGCCGCATCCCAAGGTGTCAAAGTAATCATTGTTGATAAAGGTTTCCTGGGTACGAGCGGCGCCGCTGCCGCCAGTGGCAATGGTATCATGGCTCCTTCCCCAGAGAATTGGGACAAAGTTTTATCGGAGCGTTACCGCTCAGGAAAAAACCTCGCTAACTTGCGTTGGATCGAGCGTGTTATCGAAAAAACTTGGCTTAGTTTGCCCCTAGTGGAAGATTGGGGCTATCGTTTCCCCAAAGAAAATGGGGAATCGGTGCGCCAGAGTTATTATGGCCCTGAATATATGCGGGTACTTCGCAAAAACCTCTTGCGTGTTGGTGTGCAAATTCTCGACCAAAGTCCTGCTCTAGAGCTTTTATTGGCTGACGATGGCTCAGTGGCAGGAACAAGAGGTGTGCAGCGGCAAAATCATCGTACCTATACCGTTCGCGCTAGTGCAGTAGTCCTAGCGAATGGCGGTTGTGCATTCTTGAGTAAAGCATTAGGTTGTAATACGAATACAGGTGATGGACTGCTGATGGCAGTGGAAGCTGGTGCCGAACTATCTAGCATGGAAGCTTCTAATCACTATGCCATTTCGACCGCTTTCAATGCCACAGTGACACGGGGGGTTCCCTTTGGCTGGGCTAGTTATACCGATGAAGCAGGAAATGACCTTGGTGGTTACATCAATGGTCGTCGCGATCCATCGTTCCTCCCCAATGCCCTTCTTAAAGGTGCCGTTTATGCTCGTTTAGATCGAGCTACACCTGAAGTCAAGGCAGTGATTGAAAAGTCTCACTTTATTGCTTTTCTACCTTATAAAAAAGCTGGCATTGACCCCTATACAGAACGAGTACCAGTAATATTGGTATTAGAAGGTACAGTTCGCGGTACGGGTGGAATTCGGATTATTAACGATAGTTGTGGTACAAAAGTTCCTGGACTCTACGCTGCCGGTGATGCTGCATCGCGGGAGTTTTTAGCAGGTTTAGCCTCTGGGGGTGGTGGTCCTAATGCCGCCTGGGCAATCTCCACAGGACAATGGGCTGGAACTGGAGCAGCTGTGTTTGCCAAGAGTCTGGGTGTCCATGCCCATGAACGGGTTGTACATCGTGCTGGTCAAGCCGGACTGCGATCGCAGTCCCCCGCTTCCGAAACATTCGATAGCTCGGCAATTGTGCGTGGTGTCCAAGCAGAGATGTTCCCACTGGAGAAGAATTACTTGCGTTCCGAGCAAAAGCTGCTGGATTCCCTTGCCAAATTAGAAGCGCTGTGGCAGCAGGTACAAGCGAACCCAAAACAGGATACGGTGCGCGATGTAGAACATTCTCGTCGAGCCGCTTCTCTCACCGCTGTCGCGCGATGGGCATATTTCAGTGGTTTACATCGCACAGAAACCCGCAGCGAACATATCCGCGTAGACTATCCCGAAACCGATCCAAATCAACGTTATTATCAAGCAACAGGTGGATTAGATCGACTATGGGTAAGGCGCGATTGGATTATGGATGCAATTGCTACACCACCAGTATTAACTACTCAAATCAAAGCTTCAGTGTAAAAGTTGTATTAGGAGCAATATCATGATCGAGCTTGTCAGCCATAAACTCTGTATTAATTGTAATGTTTGCGTCCAAGTATGCCCTACCAATGTCTTTGATGCAGTTCCTAACCAACCACCTGCGATCGCACGCAAGGAAGACTGTCAAACTTGTTTCATGTGTGAGGCATATTGCCCTGTAGATGCACTTTTTGTGGCATCGGAATCTCATACTAATGTAGAAATTAATGAGGATGATTTAATAGAAAGTGGCATCATGGGAGAATATCGTCGTATCTTAGGTTGGGGATATGGCAGAAAAAACAATAGTACACTAGACACAGCTCATAAATTGCGCCAACTACCACGTCCCTATCAAAGTTAATTTGGGCGCTAGTCTTGGCATATTTGACATGTCGCCATAAATTATTACATTACGCTAGGGAATCAAGTAAACCTGACATATCCAAAACTCTTTGTGAGTATGCTTCTGCTTGTTTGGCTGTTTCCGTTCGACGAAGTTCATCTAACAAAATATTATCTAAATTAAGTTGGCAGCGTGCGAGTTGAATCTGAATGTTAACTAATTCTTCGGCTTGTTCTGGTACAATTTCTGGCGCTATCCATTCAATAAACCACTCTGTCTCATCTATCACAACTTCTACACCTTTCTTGAACGCACTATTACAAAATGAACGAACGCTCGCACTTGTTTGAAGCAATATGTCTTAGGTGATGGGAAATGTCTTCGCTTTGGAAACGTGCTTTTTTCATCTAAATTCGATTTGGTATCCACGGATTAAATCCTCAGTAATTAGTTTTACACGTTCTTTTATTGCTGAGTCTATATTAAATTGCTTAAAGTTAATGTAGCAACTACTCCTACTTGAATCTGCTTTCTTATAAAAGAGAATATGAAGCATCTTTGTATCATTTTTGATTTGGATGGAACACTAGTTGATAGTGAGAGACTATGTAACCAAGCGTTTATCGACTTGCTACCTTTTATCACAGACTCAGTTGAAAATCTTATTCGTCGATATCGCGGTAGAAAGCTGGCTCCAATCTTAGCTGATATAGAAATGAGATATGGCGAAAAGCTACCTATAGATTTTGAGGCAACATATCGTCAGCGTGTAGATGAGTTATTTCAATTTTACTTGCAACCGATATCAGGTGTCCCAGAGATGCTAAAAACTCTTGAATATCCATTTTGTGTTGCATCAAGTGGACCAATGGTAAAAATTCGGAAGGCTCTGATTGTAACAAATATGTTACATTATTTTGGGGATCGCTTATTTAGTTCTTATGATATTGGCTCATGGAAACCCGAACCAGGTTTATTTTTACACGCAGCCAATCAAATGGGATTTTTGCCTGAAAATTGTGTTGTGATTGAAGATAGCGATGTTGGAATAGAAGCAGCACGTTCAGCAGGAATTTATGCGTTGAAATATTCCAGTGAGGAGGAAGTTGAGGAAAGAAGTAATATGTTTTCCAATATGAAATTACTTTCAAAACTGCTCGATAAGATTTACATTAATAAAACTTCAGCGTTCATAACTAGTTAAGAATATACAACCAAAGATACTTAATTTAAGTTTATATTATGAAATTGTTTTATACACCTAATTCTCCATACGCACGCATAACTAGAGTAACTGCACTAGAGCTAAATTTGAGTGGTCAAATCGAGATGCAAAAAGTTACTGTGCGGGATGTAAATAGTGCTTTACTTAATTACAACCCTACAGGTAAAGTACCAACTCTAGAAACTGACGATAAATTCATCTTGAGCGAAACGCGCATTATCTGCGCCTATTTTGATTCCTTTAATAATGATATTAGATTGGTTGCTGATACCTCTGATGCCTTTTCACTACAACTTGAAGGTCTAGTTGGTGGTTTTTTAGATGGCGTTGCTGTTTGGGTGCGTGAAGTGCGGCGCTCCAGAACCGAGCAATCACCTTCAATAATTAAGCTAGAGCAATTACGGGCATTAAGGTGTCTGGGACACTTTGAAAAACTTTCAGATAAACTTGACCAACAGCCTAAGCTGGCTCACATCATGCTTGGCTGTTCCTTGGGAATTATAGAAGCCCGCCTTCAAAAATTCCAATGGTGCCAGAAACATTTGAGACTTGCTAATTGGTACGATGAATTTTCTAGTCGTTCCTCTATGCAAGCAACAAAGCCAGAAGTTTAAAAGTCCACATATAATCCTAGATTTGAGACAACAATATGGGCATAACTCAGTTTGAGCTTGTGATTTTTGATTGCGATGGAGTGCTAGTTGATAGCGAAATAATCATAAATCGTATTTTTTCGGAAATGCTCACCGAAGTTGGTTTTCCTATTACTTATGCAGAAATGACTCGACAATTTAAAGGAAAGTCCCTTAAAACCTGTTTAGAAATTATCGAGCAATCCTACAGAAAACCACTGCCCAAAAATTTTATTGAACGTTGCAAGGAGCGAGAATTTGCCGTATTCCAGCAAGAATTACAACCAGTTTCAGGAATTACTGAAATCTTAGAGCAAATTACATTACCAAAATGTGTAGCATCAAATAGCAGCCATCGTCACATTCAACTAGTCTTAAATTTAACCGGACTTATACATAAATTCCACGGAAAATTATATAGTGTTAATGATGTTGCTCGCCCTAAGCCTTTTCCCGACGTATATCTTTATGCAGCCCAGCAAATGAACACAAATCCGGAATACTGTGTTGTAATTGAAGACTCCAAGCAGCATACAAAGCAGGAATGACAGTTTTTGGTTATGCTCACGACCATGATGGCGCCGCTCTTACTGCTGCTGGAGCAAAAATTATTTTCAACGATATGCACAAACTTCCTCAACTGCTGTACTTTTAATCTTAAAAATACGACATTTGAAACAACGATATAACTATATGAGCGTTACTCAATTCAATCTTATAATTTTCGATTGCGATGGTGTCTTAGTTGATAGCGAACCAATTATATATCGCATTTTTGCTGAAACACTAACCGAAGTTGGATTTACAATTACCTATGAGGAAGTCGTCCAACAATTTGTGGGGAAGTCGCTTGCAATTTGTTTAGAAATTATCGAGGAATCCTACGGCAAACCACTTCCTGCTAACTTTGTTGAACGCTGTCGAGAACGACAAGTCATTGCATTACAGCAAGAACTACAGCCAGTTTCAGGAATTACCGAAATCTTAGAGCAAATTACATTACCAAAATGTGTTGCATCAAATAGTAGCCATCGCCACATACAACTGGTCTTGAAATTAACTGGACTTTTGCATCTATTTGACGGTAAGTTATATAGTGCTGATGATGTCGAGCGTCCCAAACCTTTTCCGGATGTATATCTCTATGCAGCCCAGCAAATGAACACAAATCCACAACATTGTGTTGTGATTGAAGACTCTGTACCGGGTGTGCAAGCAGGATATGCAGCAGGAATGACCGTTTTTGGCTATGCTCACCATAATGATGACACCGCACTTGCCGTTGCTGGAGCTAAGATAGTTTTTAATGATATGCAGCAACTTTCTCAATTGCTGTATTTAACTTTGGCTCGTGTTTCTTGAAAGTCCTCAACTCTTTGGCTCAAAAAATAACTGTGACGATGTTTCGCCCAATTTTTCATCTTGCCTTCCCTGTTCGAGATTTAGAAGAATCTAAAAACTTTTATGTCACAACCTTCGGTGCTAAGGTCGGTCGTGTTCGCGATCAGTGGCTCGACATATTTCTGTTTGAAGCTCAGATTACTTTGCATGAACGACCCTCTGAGGTTTTACCGATGAGAGAACATGGGGTGCGTCACTTCGGTGCAGTTTTGGCGTGGAGTGATTGGGAGACGCTTGCAAATCGCCTTAATGAAATGAGGGTTCAGTTCAAGGTAAAGCCAAATGTTTCTGGTGTGGGTACTGACGCAGAGCAAGCGAAGATGCTATTAGCCGATCCCAGTGGCAATGCGATCGAAGTAAAAGCATACAGAAATTTATCTGTCGCTTTGGAAATAAATGACTTGCAAGAGTATTGAGCAACAACTCAACCTAAGAAGAAAAAATGATTCAAGGAATTAGCCATATCACATTCATCGTCAAAGACTTGGAGAAGATGAGTAAATTCCTTGTATTTATATTTGATGCAGAGGAAATTTATTCTAGTGGTGAGAAAACTTTCTCCATCTCAAAAGAAAAATTCTTTCTGATAAACGGCTTATGGGTTGCCATCATGCAAGGAGATTCTTTATCAGAGAAAACTTATAACCATGTGGCTTTTAAAATAACCGAGGAAGACTACGAACTTTATGCTGCCAGAGTTAAAAGTCTCGATTTAGATGTGAAGGAAGGTCGAAGTCGTGTAGAAGGAGAAGGGCGTTCCTTATATTTTTACGACTACGACAATCATTTATTTGAGTTACATACAGGAACTCTAAATCAACGGTTACAAAGTTATCTGAGAAACAATGATACTTACAAGAAAGAAAACGCCCCATAAAATAAAAAAGTTGTTCATTTTACTAAAGAAGAAACATGACTCAAACACAATGGACTGCGGTTGACAACTACATCAACGATTTACTTGTACTCTCCGATTCAGCACTGGATGCCACTATCCAATCTACAATCGATGCTGAATTGCCCCAAATCAATGTTGCTCCCAATCAAGGGAAATTACTGCATATTCTGGCTCAAATTCAAGGTGCTACCAGAATTTTGGAACTTGGGACATTGGCTGGTTACAGCACCATTTGGCTAGCGCGATCGCTCCCAGCAGATGGTAAACTCATTACCTTAGAAGCTAATCCCAAACATGCTCAAGTCGCCCGTGAGAACATCGAACGGGCTGGGCTAGCTAATATTGTCGAAATCCGCGTCGGAGCAGCATTAGACACATTGCCGCAGCTTGCGACTGAAGGTCAAGCACCCTTCGATTTTGTCTTTATCGATGCCGACAAGGCAAATACACCAGACTATTTCACTTGGGCACTCAAACTCACTCGACGCGGCAGTGTAATAATTGTTGATAATGTTATCCGTAAAGGAGCAGTCATTGATGCGGATAGCACTGATGTAAATGTTCAAGGTGTGCGTAAATTTAATACACTACTAGCAGCTGAACCACGAGTCAAAGCAACTACAATCCAAACAGTCGGCAGCAAGGGGTACGACGGGTTGGCGATCGCGCTGGTTGTTGCCGATTAAACTGAAATCCTTGCTTTATCGTTAAATGATTATTTGGGACAAGAATACATAAGTTACTACAACCCTTAATAAAAGCCTTATGCAATAAGACTTTTAAGCTTAACCCTGTTTTCTGTTCCAATAATTCCCATACCCCTAGTTGCTTTTGGGGTAGAATTTTTATCAGTATTTGCATCGTTCTTTTGCGAACTAACAGCATCCGGGGCGATCGCTTTTACTTCCCCTTTGAGGGTTCCGTAGTCAGGATAAGGACAAGCTGCCACTCGCATTTGTACTTTTTGACCGATTTTTACCTTAGCTTTAGCTTCAGATTCGATTGTTGCTTTGATAACTAAAGGAGCATGAGTGGGAACAATCTGGACAACTTCCTCCTTAGTTTTGCTTAAAAGTGTCAGCCGCCCTTCGAGGGTATCTTTGACAAAATAAGATACATCATTTAAATCTATTACTAGCAGTCGATGTCATTCATTTTGACCCTTTAGCTCTTGCCCAGATCCCCGACTTCTTGGAGGATACCACTGGCTAATAGGGGGCGCTCATGCTTGCGCTCCTACATTCATTTTTGGAGATGTCTAATATATAAATGTAGCCTAGAAGCCGAACCACAAATCAAGAAGGCACAACTACGCTGTTCAGCTTACATCGTGTTAAAAATTTGGTGGTAGATAAGATATGGGTTTTTCTAAGTTGTTATCTGTTCTACTATCTTTTTGATGAACTGAAATAGCGCATCTATTTTTCTCTCTTCGGACTGGGAAAGTTGTCGCAGGCTTTCCTGTTTGAAATGCTCAAGGGTCTCTCCTTGGGTAAAATTATGAACATGCTTGATACCTTCGCTAACACCTTGTAAAATCAACGCCTTACCATTTTTTTCAACCTCATATCCTATTAACTCTAGGGTTTCTTGTCCCCGATCTACTAAATTATCAGGCAAAATGTTTAGCGTTCTAGCAAGTATTTCTTTGACTGCCTTTGCATATTCAACAGCTTCTATATTCGTGTCCGTTAATGAATCGATGACAGTTAGTTCTTTATTACTATTTCAGATAAAAATATTACCGATGTTACCTAAAGCACTTTCCACCTCTCCAATTCCAGGAAGTTGCCAAAAAATGAATCGGTCAACGTTTCTAACAAGAAGATCAAACACCAGTAGCTTACCTAAATCCTTGAAAAATTTTTGACCAGCTTGGTTTAGTTGTTCATCAGCACCATACCAATCTCTCAGGTTTTTCCGAGTTATGTCCCTTAAAGAGCGACCTCTCAAATTTTCCATTAAAAAAAATGTCGGAAAAGAATCTAAATCTAGAGTACGCTTTTCAATTAGCTCTAAATCACGTCCGTACTCATTTTTCTGCTCCTGGTGTTTTTGAGCTTCTCTCAGCTTTGCGTTAGACTTCTCAATATCTGGCTTGAGATATCTTACTATCTCTTCATATTCTTGATTATCAGGACGGATCACTTTAACTTCGGGGGTGTTTAAATCAAAACTCTTAGCCAACAAAGTTAAAAATAGTTCTGAATATGGACTTTCAGGTGCTTTTAAAACTTGCTCGGTTTGTCCGTCACTTATGAAATATACTCCGTCTTGTCCGTACTCCGATCTAACAACATATCTGAGGCGATTCCATCTCATTAATAATATTACTCACTGCAAAAAAAAAATATTGTTCTTTTTGAGGAAGACAACTAATTTTATTTCATAGAGGTTTACTTTGGCAAGTTATTTATAGGAAGAAAAAATGCTATAACAGTTCTCAGTTGAATGAGGTACACTTACTTTGTCCAAGATGTAAGGGCACAGCAAGGCTCGTTGCTCTACGACTGTACCTCACTAGATAGGGAAGTGCTATATCGGTTCTTGGTAATATAAGTAAACATTTTAAGGCTGGATTTTGACCTGTTTGAAACATTCGGTTATAATTCCTGACATTTTAGTAGAATCCGAGAGCAAATTCTGTGCTAACCTAGAAATATGATTTGAGAATAAAGACTCTACTCTTAGATAGTATGGAAAGCCAAACCAAGTACGATATAAACTGTTTGATAGATTTGCTTGAACTGGCAACTCCAGATTCATTGAACATTGCAGAAGCTATTCTAAGAGAAAATCATGAAATAGATATTCCGGAACTTCAAGCTTTACGTGAGACTGTCTACCTAAGCCTAGACGACAAGAAAAATGATTTTCTTTCAGATAATGTTGAAAAAATAAAAATAAGAATTATGGCTTCTTTAGTACAAAAAATTGAGGCTATTAGTGAAGTTTCTACGGGAGCCAAATAAGGCAAAAAGAGAAGTTTGTTGAACAGTTGGTAGCAGCAGTCCAAACCAAATCTTTGGTTCCTGTGGTTGGTGCATCTGGGAGTGGGAAATCTTCTGTTATCTTTGCGGGGTTGGTTCCTCATTTACGAAAAACTGAGAATGTGGAGATTATTGATTTTCGTCCAGGGAATAAACAAGATTAGTAATTTAACATCGCATTAAAAAATCATTGTGATTTATCAGCGGCACTGCAAGGAGAAAATTCAACTCCTACACAACGCAGATTAGACCAAATGACTTTAGGGATGGACTTACGGGATGATGAGGCAAGGTTGGCTCAGATGATTGAAAATGCGATGCGGAAGCCACCGCATAATTGCGATCGCATTACCCGGTGATACCAAGGGACTTCCAAAAATTAAATTCTCCATCTTGTGGGATGGGCATCCTTGCCCGTCCCAGATTTAGTGACGGTGAGTTTGCCTTGAACTTGGGGAGATGAGGCTTGTGTAACTATACCTGCAAAGGCGTAAAGACTGCTATTTTTGGTAAAATTACTAGAAGTCAGCGTCAACTTACCGTTGTTATAGCTGAAAACTTCTAAGCTTAACCCTGTTTTCTGTTCCAATGATTCCCATACCTCTAAGTCGTTGTTTGATACATAAAAATTACTTATTTTTATAAAGTACTATACATCTATCGATATACCGTAGTATTTTAGAAGCGGACATTTTGAATAATCAAGGACGCCAGGACGAAGATGACACTGCTTATCCAAAGACTTGCGATTGTTGTTTTATTAGCAATGACGGTAAATTTTACAAGTGCAGCATTAGCAGAAAACGTTTGTCCTCAAGGAATGGCGTTGATTCCAGGTGGCACCTTTTCTATAGGGTCGGATGATTCCGGTTATGTGGAGGAGCGTTCAGCATCTGATGTTTCCGTTAGCCGCTTCTGCATCGATCGCTATGAGGTCGCAAATGCCCAGTTTGCTAAATTTGTCCAAGCAACGGGATACGTGACAGTTGCCGAGCGACCATTGTCGAAAAAGCAATTTCCATTGCCGGATGAGAAGCTACTACCTGGTTCTCTGGTTTTTCAGATGCCACAAGGAGTCAAGCAACTGTCAGTTCTGAGTTGGTGGCAGTGGACTCCCGGTGCTAACTGGCTGCATCCCTTTGGTTCCGGTAGCGCGATCGCCAAAAAAGAAAATTACCCAGTCGTTCACATCGCTTACGAAGATGCCGTAGCTTATGCCAAATGGGCAGGGAAATCGCTGCCTACCGAAACTCAATGGGAATATGCATCTCGTGGTGGATTGGACGGTGCGTTATACGCTTGGGGCAATCAGTATTCACCGACACAGGCTAACACCTGGCAGGGAATCTTTCCATTTTTCAATACGAAAGCAGATGGATATGTGGGTGTGGCACCTGTCGGCTCCTTTCCTGCCAATAAGTATGGTCTTTATGACATGACTGGTAATGTGTGGGAGTGGACGGACGACTGGTTTGCTTTGGGGCACGTAAGCAAAGCTCATCATCTAAACCCTACAGGAGCAGGACGCGATGAGAGTTTTGACCCAAACAAACCGTCCGAGAAAGCTTTACACGTTGTCAAAGGAGGCTCTTACTTGTGTGCGCCGAACTATTGTAGCCGTTACCGTCCAGCCGCAAGGGAATCTCAATCTCCTGATACTGGAACAACTCATATTGGGTTTCGTTTGGTGAAGAATTTAAACAATTGATCGATAGATATTAAATGGGATGGTTCACATCTATGTCATGGATTTATTTAAAAAGAGCAATACTATGCCTAATTACCACCTTATTTGTCTTCATTAATATCTTTACCCTGCCTGCTTTTGCAGTAACCTCCCAGGTTCTACCGATTCCGCAACCGCCCTTCAAAGGCAAAATCGGTATCACCTACAAAGACTCTAAACCAGATTTTCCGCAACCAATCGCTGCACCAGCAAAAGCTCCTAATGTCCTACTGGTTTTGCTAGATGATGTTGGCTTTGGACAGGCAAGTACCTTTGGTGGTCCGGTAGAAACCCCCAATTTGACTCGTCTAGCCTCACGCGGCTTACGCTACAACCAATTCCACACGACGGCACTCTGTTCGCCCACCCGTGCCGCGCTTTTGACTGGGCGCAATCACCACTCAGTGAGTACCGGCGTGGTTGAAGAGTTAGCCACAGGTTTTCCAGGTTACACAGCAATTTTGCCCAAAAGTGCTGCTACGGTTGCTGAAGTATTGCGTCAAAATGGTTACAACACTGCTGCATTTGGTAAGTGGCACAATACACCAGACAACGAAACTAGTTTCGTCGGTTCGTTCGATCGCTGGCCTACGGGGGAAGGTTTTGAGTATTTCTATGGTTTCCTCGGTGGTGACACCAATCAATGGAACCCCGCTTTATATGAAAATACTAAGCGAATTGAGACGAGCAACAATCCTAACTACCACCTGACTCCTGACTTAGTAGACCATGCGATCGCATGGATTCAGTCGCAGCAGTCAGTTGCTCCCGATCAGCCCTTCTTTACCTATCTTGCTACTGGTGCTACCCATGCTCCTCACCATGCACCTAAAGAGTGGATCGAAAAGTACAAGGGTAAGTTTGACCAGGGGTGGGATCGGTTGCGCTTAGAAACCTTTGCACGACAGAAAGAACTCGGTGTAATTCCCGCTTCTTCCCAGCTTACCCCTCGCCCCAAAGAGCTTCCAGCATGGGATTCTCTTTCAGAAAAGGAACAAAAACTTTATGCCCACATGATGGAGGTATTTGCTGGATTCTTAGGACATACCGATGCCGAAGTGGGACGGTTACTAAATGCAGTTGAGCAATTAGGCGAATTAGACAACACCTTAGTTATATATATAGTCGGGGACAATGGTTCGAGTGCAGAAGGCGGCTTAACTGGCACCGTTAATGAACTAAAGGTCTTTAACGGCGTACCTGAAACGTTTGAACAACTGCTTGCCTCATCCGACGACTTGGGAAGCCCCAAAACCTTTAATCATTTTCCAGCAATGTGGGCGTGGGCAGGAAGTACCCCCTTCCAGTGGACGAAGCAAATCGCTTCTCACTTTGGCGGCACTCGCAACCCCTTGGTAATTGCTTGGGGTGAACGCATAAAAGACCGAGGCGGACTTCGCAGCCAATTCCATCATGTAATTGATATTGCTCCCACTATTCTTAGAGTCGCTGGAATTTTTGAGCCGAGCATCGTTAACGGGGTACAGCAACAACCTATCGAAGGCACTAGCTTGGCTTACACCTTCGATAATCCCGATGTACCCTCAAGGCGAAAAACACAGTATTTCGAGATGTTGGGGAACCGTGCGATTTACGATAAAGGCTGGGTTGCAGCTGCTCGTCACGGTCGTTTACCGTGGGAACGTTCAAAAGGTTTAGACTTTGATCGAGATGAGTGGGAACTGTACCACATTGATGAAGATTTTAGCGAGGCGAATAATCTTGCTTCAAAGAATCCAAATAAGCTCAAGCAACTGCAAAATCTGTTTCTAGCGGAAGCCCGCAAGTATAATGTATTCCCGTTAGACGATCGCCTTTTGGAGCGGTTTGATGTCAGTATTCGCCCCAGTTTCAGCACCGGACGCACGACCTTTACGTACTACCCAGGTACTATAGGAATCCCCGAAGGCAGCGCTCCCGACCTTAAAAATAAGTCCTTTAGTATCACAGCAAACGTCGAGATTGATGACGATGATACAGAGGGTATCCTTGTTACCCAAGGTGGACGCTTTGCTGGGTGGGGTTTCTTTCTCGATGATGGCAAGCCAACTTATGCCTACAACTTTTTGGGTAGCGATCGCACGATTATCCAATCATCTGAAAAAGTGCCAAACGGAAAATCCACGCTACGGTTTGATTTTGAGTATGACGGTGGTGGCATAGGTACTGGTGGAACAGGCAAACTATTTATCAACGATAAACAGGTCGCTCTTGGTCGCATCGAAAAAACCGTGGCATACCGTTGGGGGTTGGACGAAACCTTTGATGTGGGTCGAGACACGGGTACACCTGTAGTGGAAGATTATCAGGCGCCTTTTGCGTTCACAGGGAATTTGCAGCAAGTAACTCTAAATCTGAAATAACTTATGAATAATCCATTGTTAGCTATCGATTCACTAATCAACTTTTCATTGATTAATAAACTAGCATTCCTTACGTTCATTGTTACTACGATGCTTAGTACTGGCTTAAGTCTAACTGTACAAGAAATTCTAGAACCACTTCGCAATGTTCGTCTAGTAATCTTTTCGCTTGTAGCAAACTTTATTCTTGTACCTTTCAGCGTGTATTTGCTTTTGCAGATTATGCCTCTAAGTGAATCCGTTAAAATTGGTTTCACTATCTTAGCAGTTGCAGCAGGACCTCCAGCATTGCCTAAACTTGCCCAAATAGTTAATGGAAATATTGCGTTTTCTACAGGATTAATGATGCTGTTAATGTGCGGCACAATTATTTACATGCCCATCGTACTGCCGTTAGTATTGCAAAATGTGCAAGTTAGTGCATGGGATATTGCCAAGCCACTAATCTTTGTGATGCTGTCCCCGCTTTTGATTGGGTTACTGATTTTTAGCCGTTACGAAGCGATCGCCAACATCCTTAGACCAATAATGCTCCAGACTTCAAGTACTATATTGATTCTCGGTCTGGTAACATCGCTGATACTTCAGTTTAATAATCTAATCTATTTGGTTAAATCGGGTGCGATTATCGCTACCTTTGCTTTTATTGCCATCTCTTTTGGATTAGGTTATTTCCTGGGTGGATTTGATAGCGATATACAGCGAGTATTAGCCGTAGGAACTGCTCAACGCAACATTGCGGCTGCCTTATTGGTGAGTGGAAGTAATTTTGACGACCCAACTACGATAAGTGTGATTGTGGTAACGAGTTTATCTATGGTTGTGATGATTCTATTAGCAAAACCAAAATTTGTAGAACTAAAGCAGTTGGAAGTCTCTTAAGGACTTCCAAAAATTAAATTCTCCATCTCTTGTGGAATGGGCAAGGATACCCGTTCCTGATTTAGGGCGGGCAGGGAG
>CAXTCQ010000033.1:0-42818 GCA_964242965.1 uncultured Calothrix sp.
GGTACGACCGAAATGATCGGTACAACCGAAATGATCGGTACAACCGAAATGATCGGTACAACCGAAATGACAGGTATGACCGAAATGACAGGTATAACCGAAATGATGGGTACAATAGGTAAAAGCCTGCACGCGAAAAAGTTATCTAAGCGATCGGGTGACACTAGATAACAGTTTTCTTGTTCAAACTTTACCATTGTTTATTAAAGTTGCTCACGGATGGTAAAAACTGGTTATATTCAGTATATTAATGAATCCTTCTCTTCTATTTTTGTTCAAGGCATGGCTAGAAAAATGATTATCAATTACCTTATTTGTTGCTCTTTATCAATAATTAATTGTATTACTTATTAATGAACCAAATAATACCGCTTGGGGGTTAAAGCCCTCAGTCGAAAATAAACATTTAATGATTGATTTTTAATTGATTAAAAAAATAATTGAATCAGAAAAGCAAATAGTTGATTTTATGAGTTTTAATTAAAGACCCCGCCATTAATGGCGGGGTTTAGGAGAAATTGAAGGCGGTGGTAGTAGTTGTCGAAAGTAACAATACAAACTTCAATATTTAACAATCAAGACAATGCTGCTGCTATGAGTTTTTTATCAGAGTATGCAGTTATTTTTGGTTCTGCCATTCGTACAGGCTTCTCGATTCGTAATAAATTAGGGGCAAATACAGATAAAACTAAGCGCCAATTAGAAAGCGATATTGCTAAACAGTTAGAGTTTAGATATGGGTTGTCTTCAACAGACGCACGTAACGCTTATAGCAAAGCCGAAGCCGCCTATGCTTCTCAAGCTGAACTAGTTGATTTGTATATTGACTCACGCTACGAATCAATTAAGGCTGTCAAGAAGTCGATTAAAAAGTTAGAGAAACAATTGGTTAAGGCTCAAAAACAAAGTAATGATTTGAAAATTAAGCACATCAACAAAAAATTACATTACAAAGCCAATAAAATACAGTCATTACAAGCCAAAATTGTCAAGCTAAAGGAGCAACGAGACAGCGGCCGGTTTAGCGTCACCTTTGGTAGTAGTAGATTATTTAACAAACATCACCGACTCGGAGCCAATGGTTATAAAAATCATGATATTTGGCTATCCGATTGGCGTGACGCTAGGAGTAACAAGATTTACTATGAAGGTGCAAAATTATTTATTGCAGGAAATCAACTTTGTAAATATAATCCTACTCAACAAACATTGACACTTACCGTTCCACCATGTTTGGTAGATAAATATGGTAAAACAGTAACTTTGCATGATGTTAACTTTAATTATGGTTCTGATTGGTTATCAGATGCGCTAACGCCTGTAAAATACCCCGATGGTAAGCCTCATGCCGATAAACAAAAATATCGGATGGGAACCTTAAAACCTGTAACTTACGAGTTGGTAAATCGTGCTGGTAGATGGTATATCAATGCAACTATTGATTCATTCGTTGGTAATATAGTTACCTCTGCCGAAAAAGGTGTTTTAGGAATAGACTTTAATCTAAGTAGTATTGATTGGGCAATTGTCGAGCGTCATGGAAATCTTAAACGCCACGGCTCGATTAAAATTAATATTCAAGACAAGTCATCTAATCAAACTTCAGATATTTTGGGTAAGGCAATTGCAGAAATTGTGAGAATTGCTCAACAGTGTCAAGTACCCATAGCAATTGAAGATTTAGACTTTACGCAAAAGAAGGCAGCCCTTAAAGAACGCTCTACAAAATATGCAAGGATGCTGTCTAATTTTGCCTACTCCAAATTTACCCAATTGATTGAAACACGTTGTATCAGGCAAGGTGTAGAAATCAATAGAGTTGATCCTTACTATACTTCAGTCATTGGTGTTACGAAATATATGGCTCTTTATGGACTAAATTCTGGTTGTGCCGCAGCTTTGGTAATAGCGCGGCGCGGCCAAGGACGTATTGAAAAGCTTCCCATATCTCATGCTCGTTACTTTAAAAGACCAGAGGATCGATTAAAGTCGGGGGCGTGGGTAAAGGTAAGCAAGAAGATAAATATTTGTGGAGGCATAGCCAGAAACAGGTTTTATTTTCTTGGGGACAAAAAGGTAAGAACTAACCGTTCTTTGCATGGCAAGCTACGGCAAATACAGTTCACCAAGTGGGCTGGTCAAACTGTGCAGGTACTGCGTACCCCTCATATCAAATTAAAAACCTAGCGCTGGTGGTTTACCTGTCTACTTAGCAATAAATGGATAAGTTTGACAAGGTTTTTTGCAGCGCTCCTTTATGGCGGGGTAAAAAGTTAGCTCTCGCCGCTTCTAAGTCGTTCACAACACGCCAGAAATGTTTCAAAAAGCGAGCTAGGCTAACTTTGATTAATTTTAAAAATAATATTAATGAATTAATTAACGCTATCAGGCGTAAGTACATCAAGTAACAATGCATTAATTGTTATTAAGTTAACAATGTGCAATTATGCTCCTAACATAACCTGCCCCTATATACCCACCAATTTCTGACCCTTTAGCATCCTAGAAGCAGCTTTAAGCAATGCTTCCTCCAAATAAGGTTTAGTAAGATACCCACTTATGCCCAAATTTATCGCCATTTGTTTATGTTTATCGGTACTTCTAGATGTCAGCATAGCAATAGGTAATTGACTCAAGCCTGGTTTTTTAGAAATGCGGGATAATAATAATTTCAGTCATAGCATCTAATAGCACTAAAACGTAATAATTCATGGTGAAACACAGTATTTTAAAATGAATAAGCATAGCCATCCGAGCTCGGACTTAGCACTTACTTTAAGCTTGACGGGCGTGCCAGTCTGTTAGTAGTATAAATCAGCGAGACACAACCAACAACTGTAAGCCGATATGCTCCGATTTATTGCTGATGAAAACTTTAATCTCGTACTAATGGGTCAATTAAATTATCGCGTATAGCCGAGGGCATCGTATTCCCAATCCGAATAAATGTGAATATGTTAACAAAAGTTAAATTATATTAAGGTAAGTATCGCTATACCGTCAAGGCGATTGACATTTGGCAACCCGTCCGTGAGATTCTGAAAATAGTCAACAGGGTACGAAGATTATGGATCAACATTGTAAATCAACGGTTGTCATCACAGGCGCTTCTTCAGGGGTTGGATTGCAAGCAGCGCGATCGCTCGCTCAAAAAGGATGGCATGTTATTATGGCATGTCGAGATATCCCGAAAGCACAAACCGCAGCGCAGTCGGTAGGAATACCTCACGGTACTTACACTATCATGTATCTCGATTTAGCGAGCTTAGATAGCGTACGCCAATTTGTCAAGTTTTTTCGGGAAAGTGGTAAATCTTTGGATGCTTTGGTTTGCAATGCGGCAGTTTATTTGCCTTTATTAAAGGAACCGTTATACAGTAAAGATGGTTACGAGTTGAGCGTTGCCACGAATCATTTAGGGCATTTTCTACTGTGCAACCTGATGTTGGAGGATTTGAAAAATTCGGGTAATCAGGAACCCAGATTAGTAATTTTGGGGACTGTAACGGCAAATCCGAAGGAATTGGGAGGTAAAATTCCCATCCCCGCACCTCCAGATTTAGGAGAACTTAAGGGTTTTGAGGCAGGTTTCTCTTCCCCGATTGCGATGATTGATGGGAAGAAGTTTAAATCGGGTAAAGCATATAAAGATAGCAAACTTTGTAATGTGTTGACTATGCGCGAGTTACATCGACGCTACCACGAGTCAACGGGTATTACTTTCAGTTCGCTGTATCCTGGGTGCGTGGCAACTACTGCGCTGTTCCGCAACCATTATCCTTTGTTCCAAAAGATATTTCCGCTGTTTCAGAAGAATATTACCGGGGGATATGTGTCGGAGGAATTGGCAGGCGATCGCGTGGCATCCGTTGTTGCCAATCCCGAATATAATAAATCTGGGATGTATTGGAGTTGGGGAAATCGACAAAAGGAAGGTCGTTCGTCGTTTGTTCAAGAGGTTTCTAACGAAGCTCTCGATGATAACAAAGCTCGCAAATTGTGGGATTTAAGTGCAAAGTTGGTTGGTATCGCTTAATAGGAAGATTGGTTTTATACAATTAATCCATAACTACCCACTTTTTTAATTAACCAACTTTACGTTTGAATTTTTGAGTTGATTGTGTGGGTGGCATCATCCACACCATACTATGTTTGGCCTCAAGACAATCAAGTAGAAATTTACCGACCCAGAAAAGTTGTAGAAGTTGCGAACATACCAGCGATTCTTTCTGGAGAAGATGTTTTACCGGGGTTTGAGTTACACATATAAAGCCAACATATCAATCGTATATGATTTATAAAAATCCAAACCCTATTAAACACGGTATCTTGGATATATCGGGTTTCGTTCTGGTTATAACTTCCTTTCTTTAAAGATTATATAAATTCATGTATTGAAGTTATATTCTAAATTTAAACTCAAAACGCGATACTCCCACCCTGCGGTTCGCTTTCTGCAACGGAGTCACTGTACGCGATCGCTTAGTCGTTAAGCTGTGCGACTTAATTTTCTTGCTTATATACAGAAATTTCCCCTATATTTACCTAATTAAAAGTTAATATACAGAAAATTCCTGTATAAACATTAGTGATATGCAAAATTTTCTGAATAATATCGCTATTGAGACATTTTATCGAAAAATTCTGAATATTTTGAAGATAAATGATGCTTTTTCTACATCCGTGATAAAGCAGTTACCTTTTTGAGTTTATCAGCAGCCAGCCCCTCTAATTCATCAAGTTTCAACCAACCTTCCTTAAGCAACCGTGCAAACACAAACATAAGAACCGAATATCGATAGTCGTACTTACCATCAATCTCGTGTCTTCTAGCACTTAAGTAATCGTGCAAACCCCAGATATCTTCTATCTGTGAGATAACACTTGCTTTTTCATTTATTTCTTTTATCAAAGCACTTATTTCTCGGTCGTAAGCTTTGTCAAAAGCGGCTTTAGCTATATTCTGTTCTGTGTGCGACCAATCTGTATCTGTTACTTGCATTGTCTAAACTTGAATTTTATTACGGTTGTCAAAATTATTGGCGGTAATATATTTTACCATATTTTCGATGTTGCTGCAAGACGACAAAGCGCTCTTGACAATAGAGCGCTTATACAATCATCTCCGGTTTGTCTGAGTTAGATATCCTTCTAGCGAGCTAGATTCATCAGTTCCTTGGGAGAAGCTAATAAGTCAATTGCAACGAAGAAAACCTTGCCATCGGGATTTAACAAAAATCTCCAAGCCATATTCATACCTACAGCAGCACCGAACCAGGGAGTTTGAACTTTACCTGTAACTTTGATTTGAGTAAAACCATCATCCGCAGGTTCGACGACTCCTCTTTCTGGAAGTAACTTGAGGTTTTGACATTCTTCCCGGAAAAAGCGAAATACAGCTTCTTTGCCAACAACTGGTCTTTGGAAAGGAGGTTGCAAAGCACCATCGGGTGCAAATAACTCAATTAATGCATCAAAGTCGTTGGCATTCATGTTGTTCATATAGTTCAACACGGTAGGATTGTCAAGACCTTCGATGTTGACTTTAGTCCGCTGTGATACCTCTTTGGCTGGAACAACTGGTTCAGCAACGCTTTGATAAGTACCAGCTAACCCTGGGTCATATCCCATATCAACCACATTATTCCGCAAAACTGTGATTTGCTGACCCGCATCGATTCCTCTAATTGCTTGCAACACTGCATTCGCATTCGCAGAAAGCTGATATCCTTCGGGAATCGGAGCAACGATTCCTTGTTCCATCCATTCTCCAAGTCGATACCAGAAACCTAGTTTGATATTTACTGACCAGGTGCCGTAAGTGCGGCAAATTGGTGTATCAGCACGGTTTGTTAAATCGCACATCATTTGCGATTGCTCTTGGAAGCTCATTTGCTTAATTTGATCCAAAGTTGGTTCGGCAAATTGCATATTCGCTGCTCCTGGAGCAGCTATAGTGATTGATTTACCCATTTCCAGGTAAGCAAACCAAATCAATGCAAGCTGGTCTTCTGCACTGAGTTGCTTAAATCTAGCAATCGTAGCTGGTACGACATCAGCTGTGAGAGTATTAGGAAATATACTGCGAGCTGAATCGATGGTAAATGGCATAGTGGTTCTACCTTAATAGATTTGCAACTGACGAAAAGCTTAAATTGAAGCTTTTAGGGAACAAAAATGTACTGCCCGATACTTAAATTATCACGAATAGTAAATTTTTGTAAATAAAAATTTACAATGGTTCTAATTAGAGAATGATTATGAAAACAATTGAATCGAATATTTTGTGTTTAAGCGGTCTAAGCTTGCTTATCCTTGATTGTTTGACGCGATCGCCTTTTTCTCGATGTCCATCAAATCTGCGCTAATTAGCTTTGTGCAATTGATGGGGAGTAGGGAGTAGGGAGTAGGGAGTTTAATTTTGACCTTTTCGTAAGGCTTAGAATCCTGGTTCCGCAAAAGGAACACGGATTTTGACCCTCACAAAACAGTCAGAATTAATGACACGGAGTACTAGTAGTCAGGAGTAGGCAGTCTTTTGCGGAGATGTCTAATATAGGTATTATTGTATTTTAGCGTTATCGGGCATCATGACTAATTCCCTCCAAAACTATAACCCTAGCGGTGTCGGTCAAGCAAACGGTAATTTATACGGTTTGCCATTCGATTACGACTCCGCCAACTTGATTGTATTCGCTGTACCTTGGGAGGTGACTGTTTCCTATGGTGCGGGTACGGCAAACGGACCTTCTCAAGTTCTCAATGCTTCTCCACAATTAGATTTATTCGACTTTGATAATCCTGACGGATGGAAACAGGGAATTTTTATGGAAGAAATTTCCCAAGATATGCTAGAAAAGAATCAATATTACCGTCAGGAAGCTGCAAAAATTATTGAACGGTTAGAACAGGGTAAATCGCTAACTGAAACACCAGATTTAACACCTGTGTTGACGGAGATAAATCAAGCTTGCGAGCAGGTAAATCAATGGTTATTTGAAAAGTGTCTTTCTGCAATCAATAATGGTAAGCGAGTTGCAGTAATTGGTGGCGACCACAGTTCACCGTTGGGTTATTTCCAAGCATTAGCTACGAAATATGACAATTTTGGGATTTTGCATATCGACGCACATGCGGATTTACGCGATGCATATGAAGGGTTTGATTTTTCTCATGCTTCGATTATGTTTAATGCCATGAAAATACCGCAAATATCTAAGTTAGTACAAGTGGGTTTGCGGGATATTTGTCATGAGGAAGTTGATACGATTAATCAATCGGACAACCGAATTATTGGTTATTACGACCCTTTGATTAAACAGAAGCTTTATTCCGGGACTACTTGGATTGATTTATGTCGAGAAATTGTTAACCATTTACCTGAGTACGTGCATATTAGCTTTGATATCGATGGTTTAGACCCGAAATACTGTTCGAGTACGGGTACTCCGGTTCCTGGTGGTTTGGAAATGGAACAAAGTTTTTGCTTGTTTCGGGAATTAGTAAATAGCGGTAGGAAAATTATCGGTTTTGATTTGTGCGAAGTTGGGGATGCTGAGTGGGATGGAAATGTTGGTGCGAGGATTGTTTTAAAATTGGCGAATTTTCTGGATTTGTCGCAGAAAAGATAGATACAACTACCACCTTGTTAACTCTGAGTATATCCGGCATCGACTACTATTGTCTGACGGGTAATTGCTCGTGATCTATCTGAGGCAAGAAACAGATAAGTTCCCACTAATTCATTCGTTGTAAGTTCGATGGGAATACATTGTTGTTCGTCTTACCGTCTTTGGCATGAATCATTGAAGCAATACTTTCTACACTCGTTGCCTTAAGTGCTTCAAAAATACCTTTAATATTACTTAAAGCTTCTATTCCTCGTTGGTTAATTACGACGGGAAAGCTTCTGGATTTTGAGAATGAAATTGTTCGCGGGTCACTACGACGTTCATAAATATCAATTTGATATGAATCACGAAGTAACAAATAGTGAGCCAAAAGTAGTCCAACTGGGCCTGCACCTACAATTACAACTTTCTTATTCATAACTAATTATAGTTTTGGAACGTTTTCGCATTCATGTATCTTCATCTAAACTTCATCTAAACATTTTGTTGATAATATCTTGATAACGCTCCGTCACTACATTTCGGCGAATTTTTAGCGTTTGGGTTAGTAAACCATTTTCGAGTGTAAATGGTTCTTGAATTAATTCAAACACGAGAATTTCATCATTGCGACGATAACCGGGACGGTTGCGGGTTTTGTGGTTGAGTTCTTCCCTAAATAAATCTCGCACTTCGGAGCTATTTAAATCAATATCCTGCACGGACTGGTTTTGAATGTTAACGCAAGCTTGCAATGCTTCTATACTCGGTACAATTAAGGCACCAATAAATTTACGGTCTTGACCAACAAGCATTATTTGGTCGATATAGTCACTTTGTAAACAAGCGTCTTCAATTGGTTGAGGTTCGATATTTTCTCCGTTGCACAATATTTTTCGATGTAATTATTGAATAAGCATTAATATCATTTTTGACATCTTTAATGCTTATACAAATTTATTTTTAAGAATGCATGTATCTAAAGTTATATATATTTTGAAGCAAAGACTACGATTAAGGATAACTCTACTATATTTTAGTTTAGTAGAATACTCTAATTGAATATTTCAGTAAAAAGACTGGACTAAAGTTAAGTTGTTATCAACAAATTAATAATAATTGTAAATGTTATCTTTTATGGATTAGTAATAACTATCTTTTGAAAATTTTTTTAGAGATTTTCTCAAAAGCTGCATAATTAGCTTTTGTATGCACCCACATAAAATTAGGACTGACGCAGGTATATAAACATGTCTACCGAATCTTCGCTTGTGTCATCACCGCTTCCGAACTATAGTCAATCCTTGTCCTCGGCTCCGTTGACTAACCTCGATCTGTTATCTCTAAGCTCTCATGCTGCCAATCCATACGCGCACCCTTTGAATCCGCTTTCGGCAGCAGAAATTTCCGAAGCTGTGGAGATTGTTAGTACTACCAAATCACTCGTATCGAATGCACTTTTTCCCACCGTCACCCTAAAAGACCCCGATAAAGCGGCTGTACTCAACTACACATCCGGCATTATTCCACCTCGTGAGGCTCTCGTGGTGGTCTACATTGTTTTCCGGAGATTTCTAATAGTAGGCTTAAACCTTTATCGTTGAATTTATTAACAATTTCAGGCGAAAAATAGTAATTAGCTAAATGCTTAAAATCGAGAGAATTCCAGAGGTACATCCGATAGTTTCTGAACTAACTGTTGCGATAAAAACTAAAGTTTTTAAGTCATTTGCATATATAACTAAGACTTACGCACGAATCACGCAGTTATATTCCACTCCTAGCATCCTGGTTGTAGCACTCGCAACGTAGAGTTAAGAGGGTTTAGGAGAGTTTTTTGCGTAAGTCCTAATAGCATCAGATGGATTTAAGTAAGTTGCTGCAAATAAACAGAACTATGTAACAAAATATAAACTAGGCTTAAAGCCCTTTCAAAAATACATTTAAAATCAGGCGATCGCTTTAATTATAGATGGTTGTCTTAGGAGAACTTGGCAGCGCCCAAACAGCACTTCTTCTAGCTCGTCGAGATTTTCAATCTGTAGATTGGCTATTGGCTCATTGACACTCTGCCACAGACGTTCACCTGGCTGTAGTTCCGGAGAGTGAGAAGGTATAAATTCAAGGTGTAAGCTGCACGGGGATGTTGACTTGTTGGCTTGTATGCCAACCAGCTTGGTCTACAGTCAAAATAATCTGTTTATCTTTACTAACTGCAAATTCGCTAGCAAAATCCGCACCCAACTTGATTGAAAAGTTCAATGTTTACTTTTGGTAGAATCCAAAAGTAGGTTTCTCCGGTCTATCGGATGTACAAAACCACACAACCATAGCCATTGATAGCTAGACGTGTACGTTCGCTATTGGTTGCTCTCCACGAGCTATTCAAACCCTGATAATTACCCCTACCTTTACCTACACTGTAAACTCTTACTTAGGGGGGAGAGTGAAAAACTACATTTTTAAATAGTATATCTTTGTACTGAAATTATCGTTTTCCATTAAAGTGTTAAAGTGTGAATTTTATCGGGGGGAAATTGGGTGCGATCTGCCGTAGGCAGCAGCGCTTCGCTATTGCTAATTCCAAAGAAACGAGTTTTTCATAATCTCAAAATAGGAGAAATATGTGCTTTTCTGCCAAAGCTTGCTTTACAACTAGTGCATTGTTGATTCTTAGCGAGCTGTATTGCCTCAAAACTGCATAGTCCGCACGTTTAATTAAAGCATTGCTGCCTAAAAAGCTGTCTCCTAAGGTTTTGTCGATAGCAAAAGTCTCAAGAACGAAAGTACCTCACTATAAACTTTATCTAGCACTACGATGATGACTTCTAATGTCCTAATCCCACATCCTTCATCAACCACCACGATCGCGATCGTCGGCGCTGGCTTTAGTGGTTCTCTAGTAGCGGCTCACCTGTTAAAAACTGCCAACCGTCCTCTGCTGATCAAGCTGATTGAGCGCAGTCACGACATTGGCAAGGGAGTTGCCTACAGTACCGACACTAACAGCCATTTGCTGAATGTATCCGCAGGCAAGATGAGTGCTTTTCCCAACGATCCCGGTCATCTGCTCCGCTGGCTGCACTATAACCGCAACGAGTTAGTAACATTTCTGCCCGATGACCTGAATGCCAGCAGCTTCATTCCCCGCCAGATATACGGGCTTTATATCCAGTCCATTTTAGAAGAAGCTGAAGCTACTTCGTCGAGTAACGTCCGGTTGGAGCGCGTCACCGATGAAGTGGTGGCAGTGGAGCCACAAGGCAAAAACGCGATCGTCTCCCTGCGGAGCAGCCGTGTTTTCGCGGCAGACAAAATTGTGCTGGCTTTAGGAAACGCGCCGGATGCCCCGGATGAATCCACTAAAGATAATGATGACACTCCCGAAATGCGTAATGCCTGGTCAGCTTCGGCGTTGGCAGGACTTGAGAGTAACGCGCCTGTATTGCTGATTGGCACTGGACTGACGATGGTGGATATGGTGGTGGCACTCCGCGATCGCAATCATCAGGGCAAAATTTACGCCGTGTCTCGCCGGGGCTTGTCTCCCTTGCCGCATCAATCGACTAAACCTTACCCCACCTTTTTGACCCCAGACACCGCGCCCAAAACGGTTCGGGGCTTGCTACGGCGGATTCGCAGTGAGGTGCAGGCGGCGGCGGTACAGGGCTACGACTGGCGATCGGTGATTGATTCCCTCCGTCCCATCACCCAGCAACTTTGGCAACAACTGCCCCGCGTCGAGCAGCAACGTTTTTTGCGCCACGCTACCCCCTATTGGGATGTGCATCGGCATCGGATTGCCCCCCAAATTGGGAAGGTTGTCCAGGCAATGCTGGATTCAGGGCAACTGACCATTACCCCAGGGCGCATTCAGGACTATCAAGCGAACAAAAACGCGGTGGCTGTTACCGTTAGAGCGCGCCAAACGCAAATAAATCGAGTCTTGCAGGTCAACCGCGTGGTGAATTGTACAGGGGTACAGGCAGATTATCGCCGATCGTCCCAATCCCTAATCGCCAATTTGCGTACCCAAGGAACGATCCGCCCCAGCGACATCGGCTTAGGGTTGGATACTGCTACGGATGGTGCTGTATTCGATGCTCAGGGCAATTGTTCCACCCTACTTTATACCTTGGGCACCCCGCGCAAAGGCAATTTGTTAGAAACAATCGCCGTCCCAGAACTGCGATCGCAGGCGCAGGCGATCGCGGCGACGGTATTGCAGTCGCTGTCGATACGGGTACGTCCCGTTTCGCCCTTTCGCGCCATTGAACAAAACAGCAGCGAGAAAAGACCCGCTATCCCCCAGTCAATACTGTTTCGCCAATTCTTTGACCCTGAATCTAGCACCTACACTTATCTGATTGCGGACAGTCAGACGTTTGAAGCGGTGCTGGTGGATGCAGTTTTGCAGCAGGTTGACCGCGATTTACAAGTGCTGGATGACCTGGGGTTGACCCTCCGGTACTGTTTGGAAACTCACATCCATGCCGACCATATCACCGGAGCAGGTAAACTCAGACAGCAAACGGGTTGTCGGGTAATTGTACCCTCAAATACTACTGTTAGTGCTGATAGCTCGCTTGTCGATAGCGAAACCTTAATTGTGGGGGCGGTACGGATTGAGGCGATCGCCACACCAGGGCACACCGACAGCCATCTGGCTTATTTAGTCAACAACACCCACCTGTTAACGGGGGATGCCTTATTGATTCGGGGTTGTGGACGCACAGACTTTCAATCAGGCGATGCGGGCACCCTGTACGATACGGTAACGCAACGGTTATTTACCCTCCCAGAGAATACCCTTGTTTATCCTGCCCATGACTACAAAGGGCGTACCGTTTCCACGATTGGCGAAGAAAAACGTCTCAATCCACGATTTGCCGACCGCAGTCGCGATCAATTTATAGCAATTATGAGCCATCAGGGTTTGAGCTATCCCAAAAAGATGAACGAAGCCGTACCCGCAAATGAATACTGTGGCGATTTCATACCCGATACGAGTCTGAGCAGTGGCACTCCAGCGATCGATGCAGACCGTGAAAAAATAGAACAGACGCTATCGACCAATACTGAAATCTATGAAAGTTACTTTGCCATGTACATTTAGCTAATTTTGAGTGTCAACTAACGTATGCAGCAACTTAACGTTTTCAAATTGAACAAATGGTAGAAAGAAATATTAGGAATTATATTAGCCATTTAGGAGATTCTGAATATATGGCTGAGACGATGACATCCCCTAATGCAGTTGATACTTTGATTAAATTAATTCGGGTTCACGATAAAGAAATAATTGGGGATGTCTGTCTTTTTATTAGAGATTTTGTTATCGCTTGTTCTCGCAATGATACATGCAAGCAAGTTTGGGAAAATGAATTAGAATTAGCGATTATCCCGCAATTAGAAAACTTACTTTTTGTAGATAATCATTTTATTCGTAAACATGTTATTTATACATTAGGAAAAATATGCAGCTATAACAGCATACCAATCATGCTTAATTTCTTTAATGAAGTACGCGATAAAGACCCTATTTTATTACCATTACTGATAGGAGAATTATTTTGGTTAGGTGTAGATAATGGTTGGCAAATAGTCGAAAACATGACAAAGAGTAATAATTATACAACTCGGTGGTCTGTCATGGAGACTTTAGGAAGGTTTATTTATAGCTCGCATGAAGATGAAACTTTTTTAATGACGCATAAATTTTGCCAACAACTTAGATCCGATATACATTTACTTGTGCGAACAGAAGCAGAGTATGAATATCAATTTTTAGAATTAAATCGCCAAAAGTATCAACATATGTCAAAATCTGATTATAAAAAACAGAGAAAAGCCTTGAAAAAGCAATTAGAGCCATATTTATACTTTTCTAATGTAGCAATTCAATTTAGTAATTACCTGTACAAGCAAAATTTACATACTTATTCAATAGAAGAATTAGAAAATTTTATTAGTCAGCCGAAGTTTCACCAGCCTTTTACGTCAAATGGTACAATGATTTATTAGTAATATTTAACTCAAATTAGTTATAAATGAACTAATACCGTTTTTATATGAAGATGCATATTATTAGCCTGCTTACAGCAGGCTTTGTTCTAGTTAGCCCTAGTCTTACAGACTAGGGCGGTCTGTGCAGCTTCACATAGAATTGGTATAAGTACGTAGAAAATTCCTGACGTGCGTAAAAGTTGTCGGGGACCTTGCTTCATGAATAATTCAGGTATGCCAAAAAATTTACATAGCTATAGTATTGAAAATTATAGAAATTTATTTATGATAATAATAAAAGAAACTAAATTGTTAGAATTGGACAGGTAATGCGATCGCTCTCATTTCCTAACCGACAAGAATTGACTACTAAACCTCAAAAGCCTTATAAAATATACGATATATTAAATTATAAAAACTACCTTTAGATAGATACCTTTGTACCAAGTAATCTGTATCATTATAGATATTAAACTATTTACAACTCACTGGAGATGAGTTTTCGGTTCATTTACACCGAAGCTGCGCGGTTAGTTGCAAGTTAGGTGCAAGTCAATAGCAGATACAAAAGGCAATCCGTTGACCTTTTCATCTCAAAAGAAGTCTCCGTGACAAGGCTTCCGACTTCTGAACCATTAAAATTATGAAAATTGCACAAATCGCCCCCTTGTGGGAAACAGTTCCACCTACTACCTATGGTGGCACAGAGTTAGTTGTGAGCCGCTTGACCGAAGAATTGGTACGTAGAGGTCATGAGGTAACATTATTTGCTTCTGGCGATTCGCAAACTCAAGCTCGTTTAGAAGCAGGTAGTCCGCGTGCATTAAGGTTCGATACAAGCATCAAAGAACCTGTTATGTACGAACTCCTACACGCAAGCGAAGCGTACAAACATGCAGAAGAATTTGATATTATTCACTCGCATGTTGGGGTCTGGTCGTTAGCTTTGGCGAGTCTAGTATCAACACCGACGGTACATACATTGCACGGAACTTTTACCCGCGACAATAATAAAGTATTTAGGCAACACCACACGCAACCATACATAAGTATCAGCGATTCTCAGCGCCTGTTGAATATAAACTACGTTGCGACAGTTTATAACGGCATTAGCGTCGAGCAATTTCCATTTTACGAACAACCTCAAGACCCTGCATATCTGGCATTCTTAGGCAGATTCTCACCCGAAAAGGGACCTCAACATGCCATTGCGATCGCAAAAGCGACTGGTTGGCGGTTGAAGATGGCTGGTAAAGTGGATGTAGTAGATAAAGAGTTTTTCGACAAAGAAATTGCTCCGCATATTGATGGCGAGCAAATCGAGTTTTTGGGTGAGATGAACCACCAGCAGAAAGCCGAGTTATTGGGGAATGCATCAGCTACACTGTTCCCCATTACCTGGAGCGAACCATTTGGTTTGGTGATGGCAGAATCGATGGTAGTTGGTACACCTGTAATTGCGATGAATATGGGTTCGGTATCGGAGGTCATCGCTAACGGAGTGTCGGGTTATGTTTGCCAAAGTTATGAAGAGATGGCAAAAATGATACCTAAAGCCTTACAACTAAGTCGTCAACAATGCCGCGAACATGTTGAAAATAAGTTCAGCGTTAAGCACATGGTTGATGGCTACGAAGCAGTTTATGAGAAAATTGTCGGAGAGCGCAATTTTCGGAATTGGTTCAATACTGCCCTCAGAAGTTCCTTGGAATCGATTACTTCGTTTACACGCTAGTTACTAGCTTAATAGTCAGTTATCTTAGCTTTGCTCCTATTAAAATGTTGGTGTTATAAGTTTTGAGGAGTTTCAAGAATCCGGGTTTCTGACCCTCACGACTGGTCAAAATTAATGACGACAACTAGTCAAATAACAGATATATGCTCCCATGAAGGGAGCTTTTTGTTTGTATACACTCATCCTTCGCATACAATGTCGGCAATTAGCGTAATATTACTTATTGACAAATCGAGATATCTTAACCTTTCTTAAATAGATAACTGCTTTAATTGAAGATAGCTAGGGCAATAATGCTCAAAAAAGAAAGTTTTGTGTCAAAAAGCTGATAAATACACTAATTGGCAGGCTTGATTCATGAAAGCACTTTTACTTTATCCTAGTTTTCCTCAATCTTTCTGGTCTTATGACCGATTCATGGAAATGGCTGGATTGAAGTCAGTCATTCCACCGTTGGGAATTATTACAGTTGCAGCACTTTTACCCAAAGATTGGGAAATCAAGTTTTACGACCGAAACGTGAATAAGGAAACAGATGATGATTGGAAATGGTGCGATCTTGTTATCCTTTCATCAATGCTAGCTCAAAGAACAGATTTTCACGCTTTGATTCAAAAAGCCGTGCGATTGGGAAAAAAAGTGGCAGTGGGTGGTCCCTATCCAACATCGGTTCCCGAAGATGCTTTAGCATCCGGGGCAAATTACTTGATATTGGATGAAGGGGAATTGACGATTCCGCAATTTTTAGAAGCAATCAACGCAGGCAAAGAACAAGGAATTTTCCGTTCTGTCGAAAAACCCGACGTGACCAAAAGTCCCATTCCTCGCTTCGATTTACTGCGAAGGGATGACTACTTGATGATGGCAATCCAGTTTTCTCGCGGTTGTCCGTTCAATTGCGAATTTTGCGACATTATTACGCTGTACGGTCGAACTCCACGTACCAAAGAACCTAGTCAGACATTAGCAGAGTTACAAACTCTTTATGATTTGGGGTGGAGAGGGTCGCTGTTTATAGTCGATGATAACTTTATTGGCAATCAACGCAATGTTAAACGGATGTTACGCGAATTGATTCCTTGGATGGAAGCGCATCAATATCCTTTTACGTTCATTACTGAAGCTTCGGTAAATCTAGCTGAAGATGCGGAATTATTGGATTTGATGGTAAAAGCTGGTTTTTATGCTGTCTTTTTGGGAATTGAAACACCCGACCAAGATAGTTTGCAGGTAACTCGCAAGATTCAAAATACCCGCAACCCATTAGCAGAAGCTTGCCAAAAAATCAACTCAGCAGGATTGTTGATTTACGCAGGGTTTATTTTAGGCTTTGATGGAGAACGTTCGGGTGCAGGTTCGCGGATTCAAGCTTTTGTTGAGGAAACTAGCATACCTCAGCCGATGGTTGGGATTCTCCAAGCTTTGCCAAATACTGCTTTGTGGAATCGATTGGAAGGGGAGAAACGTTTATTAGAAGGTGCCGATATTGGAGGTGTTGAATTGGGCGACCAAAACACCTTGATGAATTTTACCCCGACTCGACCTATTGCTGAGATAGCAGAGGAATATATTGACAGTTTTTGGAGGTTGTACGAACCGACAAGTTATCTCAGACGTTGCTTTCAGCAGTGTCTCAAGATTGGGGAAGGTGGAAGGAAAGGGCAAACTATGTATTTTTCTCCAGGGAAAGGATTACGATTGGTTTTACAATTAATTTGGCTGCAAGGTTGGCAGCGTGTTGAGATTCGCAGGCAATTTTGGCAGCAACTTTGGGTAATCCTTCGCACTAAACCTCAAGTTTTGAATATGTATTTGGGGTTGTGTGCTGCGGGAGAGCATTTTTGGGAATATCGCGTTTTAGCGAAGGAACGAATTAGCGAACAGTTAGGTTCTGAATCGGCTGCTCTGCCTGCGTTGACGGTGTAATCAAAGAGACGCGATAATTAAACAGAGACGCGATATATCGCGTCTCTACATATTTAAATTTCTATGATATTGGTTTATAATCATCCCAATGTTAACAAATGCGACGGTAAATCAACTAATAACCGTAGCGTTGTTAGCCATTGACGACCAAGTAAAACTTCAGATAAACCTTCGCCGACATGTACGGGTACATCGTATTCTTGACCACCAAGTTTTATCTTACCTGCGTAAATATCAAAATCGAAATCTCCGCGTGCAGTTTGCATTGTTTGTTGACGTAAGAAAACCCAGTTGAGTGCGTCTAAATCTTGGTTATCCATCGCCAACCAATAGGTAAAACCTGTATCAAACATTGCACCAATGGGTAATTCTAATCCATCCAATGCTACTAACTCAATCTCGAAAAATAAAGCATCCTCATCACCAAAAAATCCAGAAATCATCATATCGTGCCGCACACTCCAGTTTCATTAATCCGAAAAGCATGATGTATTTTACCAGGATGTTTCTCGCGGCATAACCGGGAAGCGACTTCTAAATCTTTATCAACAAAATACTCACCGCTATCAGGCTCAACCGCAACAAACCAGTTGTAATGAGTCTCAATCAATTCCGATTTTACTTTATTAAATATCGGTAGACAGCGTGCTTTAAATTCCTCGCGTTCGGTTCGCCATTGTGCTTTTTTTTCCTCAGTCCACTGTATTTCGGGGAAAATGCGTCCTCTACGTGCGGTGCGAATTGTTTTGGTTTCAGTCATGGTTGATTATTATGGAAGTAACACTTATATTTTCCCTTATCTACATGAAATTTTGCCACTATTTCCCCAACAAAGGGTGGCATTTCACACCAATTTTAGTTAAATTTAACATCATATTATTATGGTATTGCTTCATCCGCTTTCAGATTTTACCGATTGTAATTGTGTTAGCAATTCATTACCCAGTTATTACTATCAAGGGGTTTGCCCTCAAACTGCCGAGTTCCTTTCTTTACCTCGTACAGCTTTAGTAGAGCAAATTGCCTATGGTTTAATGCAGCATCTGAATCGGGATGAGCGTTATTCGCGTGAAGGGAAGATGTACGGTATATTACTGGTTGAATTAAATAATGGTGATAAAAGAATACTTAAAGCTTTTTCGGGGTTGCTGAATAGTTGTAGTCTAGTTGAGGGGTGGATACCACCAATTTCGGGACGCGATGAAGTGGTATTTGACGAAAAGCTGACATTGGTAGAGTTGGAGAAAATTAAGCTTTCAATTATCACTTTGACTCAATTGCCGGAACGACAGCAGTATGATGATTTAGTACGGGAATTTGAAATGCGATCGCACATCATCACCAACAATCATAAAATTCGCAAGCAGCAACGTCAGCAAAAACGTCAACTTGCAGACACAGTATTAAATGCAGCACTTGATGAAGAAAGTCGTCAGGATGGAATTGAGTTGAAATTATTCAAACGCGATCGCAATGCAGCTTTGGAGCCACTAAAAAAAATCATTACCTCCGCAGATATACGTGTAATTGAATTAAAAAGGCAGCGAAAAGAACTATCACGGCAACTTCAAGCAAAGATGCACGCTGCTTACTCAGTGATGAATTTTTTGGGACAATCGGAATCATTGCAAAAACTAATACCATCGATACCAACTGGTACGGGGGATTGTTGTGCCCCAAAGCTGTTACACTATGCAGCAACGCAAGGTTATAAACCCCTGGCAATGGCTGAATTTTGGTTTGGTGCTGCAAATCAAGATAAAATCCCAGGAAAATTTTACGGTGCTTGTTTAGAAAGGTGTCAACCATTAATGGGGTTTTTGCTATCGGGATTGACTCAAAGTAAACAAATTACAGATAGAGATATAAATACAGTAATTGATTCTGAGAATATACAACAGAACCATTATAATTCCCTATTCCTGTACGGGCAGGGTAACCCTGCCCCTACCAACTCCCTTCTCCCAATTATTTACCAAGATGAATATTTAATTGCTGTCAACAAACCTGCTGGATTGCTATCGATTCCGGGTCGCTATTATCATAATCAAGATAGTGTTACTAGCAGGTTGCGTAATTTTTTAGCAAACGAGAAAATTATTGCTGTACATCGATTAGACCAAGATACATCTGGTATTTTACTGATAGCTAGAAATTTAGAAACTTATCGTCAAATCACTCAGCAATTCCAACAACGGCAAATTCATAAAGTTTACGAAGCAGTACTTTCTGGTTTAATTAGCGTTAACCAAGGTGTAATTGAATTGCCACTATGGGGAAATCCTCAAAATCGTCCTTATCAAGAAGTGAATTTCCAATATGGAAAATTGAGCGTAACGAGTTTTAAAGTTATAAATCAAGTTATAAGTAAACAGGAAAATTATACTCGCATCGAGTTTGTACCGCTAACAGGACGGACTCACCAACTTCGAGTTCATGCTGCGGATGTACGAGGATTGGGAATACCCATATTGGGAGATAAATTATATGGGTGTTCTGCGGGTGCGAGTCGGTTGCATCTTCATGCAAGGGAACTTAAGTTTGAACACCCGCAAGGAAAAACCTTACATTTGCACGCAGAAACATTATTTTAAGGGTGTGTGGGGTTACAAGATTCCCGACGCAACTAGTGGTGCATGTCAAAAGTTTTGAGGGGTTGTAGGTTGGGTGTAGCGCGTTAGCGTTACCCAACATTTATATAGTTGGGTTCCACTTCGTTCCACCCAACCTACGTCTACTACGTACCCACCAAAATTAATGACACGCACCACTAGCTTCTGGCGCAATTGGATAGACTGGAATTTCAATCATAAATTTTGTACCTTGTCCTAATGTGGAATCACACCAAATTTTTCCACCGTGTTTTTCCACAATTTGATAGCTAATTGATAAACCTAATCCAGTACCTTTGCCCACAGGTTTGGTTGTAAAAAACGGATTAAATAACTTGCTGCGAATATCTTCGGGAATACCCGAACCATTATCAGCTATTGAAATTAAAACGCGATTTTCTGAAGTGACTTGAGAAGAAATCGTAATTGTAGGTGTTTTGCCTTCTGGATAATTATAGGTTAACCCCTCTAGCGCATCAATACCATTAGAAAGTAAATTCATAAATACTTGGTTTAGTTGTCCTGTATAACACTCAACCAAAGGCAGTTGACCATATTCTTTGATAACTTCAATTGCTGGATGGTCAGCTTGTGCTTTTAGACGGTGGTTTAAAATCATCAAAGTACCGTCAATACCTTCATGTAAATCTACTGTCTTAAACTCGGCTTCATCTAAACGCGAGAAATTGCGTAAAGATTTGACAATATCGCGAATGCGGGTTGTACCAACAGTCATTGATTTGATAACTTTATTTAAATCTTCTATAATAAAATCTACGTCAATATATTCTATATCTTGCTGAATATTTTCTGGTAATTTTGGGCAATATTGCTGATAAGTTTGTGTAATGCGTATCAAACTTTGACTGTATTCTTCGAGATAATCTAAGTTAGCATGAATAAAGTTAACCGGATTATTAACCTCATGGGCAATACCTGCTACCATTTGTCCCAAAGCTGACATTTTTTCACTTTGTAACATTTGTACTTGAGTCTGATGTAACTCTTCTAAAAGTTTTTTTAAGTAGATATTTTTATCGTTTAATTCATTAGTTCTCTCATCAACTCTTTGTTCTAAATTTTGATTATAGTATTCTAATTTTTCTTTCGCTTCTTGTTGATGCTGAAGAAGATTTTTTACTGAGTATAACAGTTGATTGAAAGAAGTTGCTAGTGAACCGACTTCATCTCTTGTTTCAACCTGAGCTTGCAGGTCAAAATTCGACTCTTGGATAGCACGTTGAGATATTTTGGTCAAATTTTGGATGGGATGAGCAATAGCCTTTGTTGTTGCGATCGCCAAAATTGTCGCAATTATTCCTGAGATACACAAAACTCCAAAAATAATTTTAACTTGTAATGTTTTTATAATATCAGTAACTGTTTGTACTTGGTCATATTCTTTTTTAATAATGTCATCTATTTTGATTAAATTATCTGAGAAACTATCTACTCCTGCAATTAAATCACTTTGATTTAATTGTATTAATTCTAACTTAATATTTTCAATATCTTCGGGTCTTAAATTAGAGGAGTTAACCTGCCGCGATAGCGTATCAATTTTTATTATATATGTGTCAATAATATCTTTATGCTTTTCTATAAATTCCTTGACTTTCTCTACTTCACCTGGTGTCTCCTGCTGTTCCTCACCCTTAGTTCCTCCCTCAGATTCTTTAAAATCCAACCATCGTTCTTTAAAGTCTGAATGATGTTCTAAAAAGTGGTTATATACGTCTTGAAAATCTTTATATGCTATTTTTAAAGAGATAAGTTCCCATGTGTGTACGCGGGTTTGCAGTAAACTATTCTGCAAGCGGCTTGTTAGTTTGAACTCTTCGAGGACATCCTTCTCGATTGCGTCGGCTTGACGTTGATAGTATTGTGTCAAACTAACACTAGCAGTTGTACCAAAAATGGTTACTACTAATATCATTCCATATCCAAGGCTGATTTTTTGACCAACTTTTAGTTTGCCAAACCATTGACTAATATTCAACGATAGCATTTGTGTTTTTTAAATTGATTTTTTCTATTGCTATTATTCCCATCTCCACCTTAGATTTAACTAAGTAAATATACGTGTTTATTTCTGTGCATAAGACAGCTACCTTAACTTTTTTGAACACACCTACGTGTGAGGAGATATATTAGTTATAGTATCTGTCTAACAAAGTTACCTGAGTAAATTTTAATGTCTGCGAACCTAAAAAATATCTTATTTCTGATTACCAAGCATGAAAGTTACTCCGGCTAGCAGGCGAACCGATCGAAAAAACGATCCAAGATTTTCTTGCCGTGACTGCTTCTTTACAAGTTCGGGACTTACGCAAAGCCCCCCAATTTATCGCAGGGCTGTTTCCTGAATGGGCGAGAAAATAAGTGGATTCACGCGGTATCATAAGGGCGGGGGGACCCCGCCCCTACGACTAACCTAAATTCAAACGAAAAAATAAGACTTTCACGAATTTATCCGTGCTTTGCAACTTGAAAAGCCACACCTGTTAGGTCACTCAATCGGGTGTACCCCTACACCTTTAGACTTTTCTCCCTCACCATTTATGCCGAATAAACTCGAAAATATCGAGATATTCCTGACTGGGATTATTCCAAGAATAATCGTATCGCATCCCTTGAATAGCTAATTCGCGGAACAATTTTGGATTGTAGGTATATAGATCAATTGCCCTTCCCAATGCTGACTCTAACGCGGTATTATCTGTCTCATAAAATACAAAACCATTGCGGGTTTCCGGGGGGTGATTTTGGTCGTAATCCCAATCAAACACGGTATTTACCAACCCACCTACACCGCGAACTACGGGGACAGTGCCATATTTGAAACCAATCATCTGCGTTAAACCGCATGGTTCGTAATTACTAGGCACAACAATCATATCTGCGCCTGCGTAAATAAGGTGTGATAATTCTTCATTGAAGCCCAATTCGAGATGCACGTCGGGGTTATTGTTCAAAAATTCCTTTTCATGTGCAAACCATTTGTGTATAGCTGGTTCTGTCGCCGCACCCAACAACACAAACTGCGCTCCCCGTTCGAGTGCATAATAAATAGCATGATGGACAAGATGAACGCCTTTTTGGTTATCTAACCTGCCAATGTAGGCAATTAACGGTTTATCTGCATCCTGTAATAAAAGTCTTTCTCGAAGTGCTTTTTTGTTATATAGCTTTTGTTCAAAATCGTCGCAACTGTAGGTATGGGGGATATATTTATCAACTGCTGGATTCCAAAAATCGTTATCAATCCCGTTAAGAATACCGCGAAATTTACCTTGATGCAGGTGTAAAGTATGTCCCAATCCGTAACCGATTTCCGTATGCTGTGCTTCCCATGCATGATGCGGTGACACTGTTGTTACAGCATTCGAGTAAACAATACCACCTTTCATTATATTCAACGCAAACGGGTTAAAATTATCGCGCAGCTTGTCGTATTGATAGTAATATTCTTCGCGGTTTAAGCCAGTTTTCCAAAGTAAATCGGAACCTGCACTTCCCTGATGTTTAAAGTTGTGAATTGTGTAGCAAACTCGCGGACTCCACATGCCATGATGCTTATAGATTTCATACAATAGCACTGGAACCAAACCTGTTTGCCAATCGTGACAGTGAATTACATCCGGACGTTTGTTGCTTTGGAGGAGAAATTCTAAAGCGGCTTTACTGAAAAACGCAAACCGCATATTATCATCGTCGCAACCGTAATAACAACCGCGATGAAAGTAATTTTCCGAAGAATGCGGTTCAATAAAGAAACACAGTAATCCGTGAACCCAACCGCAGTGTACCGTACAATTAACTGCACCGCCAAACCAAGGTACTGACAACCCGTTATAAGCTTCGTGAAGTCCCCAAATATGGTCGTAGCGCATACAATCGTACTTGGGCAAAATTAGCTCAACGGTATTGCCCTTGATTTCTAACTCTTTGCTGAGTCCATACACAACATCACCTAATCCCCCTGCTTTAATTACAGGAGCGCATTCTGAGGCTATTTGTACTATGTACATCCCTAATCCTCGCGTCATAAAACTTCATCATTATATATTCTCACTGATACAAACGATAAGTACTTATTGACAAGTAATGTTTTTGGTGCAATATCATAAAAATCAGTCTGAGGTTATATTTTGGGTGATACTCTGCCCGCCCGAAGGGCGGGCAGAGGCTTCGCTACGCCAACAGAGTCGCGCAGCCTGTCCCTTTGAAAAGCCTATACTCTAGGCTAGGGCAATTAAGTATCCCAAATTCACTAATATTTGAAGAAATAGTCAATTTTGTTATTTATAGATAATCTCAGTCTTTTCAATTATGCATATTATGGAAACAACAAGGTTATCTGAATAAAGGGGAAATAACTATTCCTCAAGCTTTGCGGGATGCTAATGGTTGGAAAAATGTAAGAGACTTAATTGTCATTAATAGAGGTGATGGTATTATTCTCAAACCTAATAGTAAAGAGTTTCCAGAAACTAAGTTAAATGATGTTGTAGGTATTTAAAATATCAAGGTAATCCTAAAAGTCTAGAGGATATCGACGATGTAATTCGACAAGGAGTAGAGCAGTGATGGCATGGTGGTAATTGATACTAGTATTACTATTATATTTTTGATTCAGGATGATAAATTATAGTATTAAAATTTAAAAGTTTTCGGCACTCAAAATGTTTTTCTAGCAGATACCGTTATTCAGTATTTTTACTTTTAATTTCTAACAGTTCGCAGCTTCTACAAGCTAACCTACCTTTTGAAATTCATAAGGTTGAAAAGCTACTATAACTATATCTTCCAGGAGCATTTTTTATGTATATCTATAGACTTATGTTATTAATAATACAAAATAAATCAGAAAGTTACTACGATGGCATTTAAATTAACAGGTAATTCTTCCGACTTATCCCGTAAGGTTAGTAACTATAGCAGCGTAGATATAATCAACGCTTTAAATTCTAGCCTTCAAACTTCCACTGAGTACTCAAATGCTTTCAACAGCAGTAATTACTTTCTAGGTTCTAGTAGTTCTCCTGTAATAGAAACTGTAAATTTAGAAACTCAACTTCCTGTCGATCCGAATGGCGCACTGAGTAGTGCAATTGATTGGGGAACTTTTAGCGATCGAGTACTAAATATTTCCGATTCGATTGGTTACGATGAAGACTTAAACGACTATTTCCGCTTTAATGTAAATACTCGAAGCAATATTAACCTAGTGCTGAACGGTTTAAGCACAGATGCAGACTTTGAAATACTGGGGCATAATGGTGAGTTTATTGCCCGTTCCACGAACGGTGCTACATCAGCAGATTCTTTGATTCGTATATTAGAATCTGGTGATTACTATTTGCGAGTTTACCCTAGCGCTGGTGCTAGCACAAATTATAGCTTGGCACTTACTCAAGTAAATCTTTCTGGAAAGGTTCGTCCTGAAAGTCAAGATGTTAATCTCTGGCGTTATAACACAAATGGTAGAACTGAAAGTGACGGCACATTTCAGGGCATTGAACCAAATAAAGATACAGTTGTTGTAATTCATGGTTGGCAAAATAGCGATGAAACTCGTATTATTCAAGATTTAGCAAATATTGCTAGTCAATTTAACCCTCAAGTTCTAGCTTTAGATTGGAGCAGCATTGCCCAAGCAAAATTAGATAAACCACCAGTTTTTGATACCGGGGGTTTTATTCCCTACGAGACTGCACAATGGATTACACCAGTTGCAAATTGGCTCGAAGAACGTTTGGATAAACTAGGTATCAATTTCAACCAACTGAGCCTAATCGGTCACAGCTTGGGAGCTTACGTTAGCTCGGAAACTGCGCGTCTATCTGGAAAAGTCAAGAATCTTGTAGCTTTAGATCCTGCTTTTCCAGCAGATGGAGGTATTGGATATGACACTGATATAAATACACCAGGCAAACAAAATCCAAGTAATTTTCGTGATGTAAGCACTAAATCATTAGCGCTTGTTGTTGCAGATAGTCATAAAGGTTTGCTTGGAGATAATGTCAAAGCTGCGACTGCACATGATTCTTTTTTAGTAAAATTTGATAGTAATAATAGAAGGTCGCTCAACGATATAGATGCACACGGAGGCGTTGTTGATGTTTTCACAAATGCTCTCTTTAGAAGTTTTTTAACTTTGCCAGAACTTAACTTGCCAAACAATGAAAATAATTGGTACGACAATAACAGCGATAAAGACAACTTCTTCGATAGATTCTTTAACGCTGGAGAACATGAAGGGACAATATATGCTGACTGGACTGGTTCTCAGCCAGATGATGTAAATGCAAATTATTGGCGTATAGATAAACTAGTAAGAGTTGTAGATTCTTCGGGACAAGAACAAGAAACTTGGATCATCTGAACCTATTAATTTTTAGTTATCTGTACCTAAAAGTGAGGGAAAAATATTTATGTAATATCAAGTTAGGATGAATACTTGTAATAAAAATTATCTTTGTAGGTTGGGTGAAGCGAAGCGTAACCCAACAAATGTGTTGAGTTCCACTGAGTCCCAAGGGGACACGCTGCGCGAACGTTCCACCCAACCTACTTTAATTATAAGTCTTTAAGCGAACATGATATATGAGATATAATAGAAGTACTTAACCAAGCTAAAAAGGTGCGCTCATTAGCTTGATACTCCCCTTGACGATGAATTTTCGGTATTTGACTCATGAGTACCATCTTATCTGACTATGATACCTGTAAAAGATTGCCTTTCTAAACTTATACCTTAGTTGCTGAGTCCGTATTTGCATTCCCTATAAAGGCGCTACTGCAAATGTTTTTTGTGCAAACGCAATTTTTTCTTGAATTCCTGAGAGTTTAGGCAAGCTAGAATCAATTGCCTCAAGTCGTCCAATCAAGCCCTCTCGATTGGCAATTTGAATTGCAAGTCCCGGACGAGCATTAATCTCTAATAAGAGCGGTCCCTTTTCTTCATCTAAAACAATGTCAACCCCTAGATAGCCAAATTCTGTTTTGTCACCTAACTTGGCAGCCATTTCTAATATACTTTGCCAATGAGGAATTTGGCGATCGCGCAATGAATGTCCTGTTTCCGGGTGGTTATCGATGTAGCGGTCATTTTGGATACCAGCTAACGTGATACCAGTTGCGAGGTCGATACCGACACCGACACCACCTCTGTGTAAATTAGCTTTACCGTCAGATGCCCGCGTCGGGAGACGCAACATTGCCATTGCCGGAACTCCACGATAAATAATTACTCGGATATCGGGAACTCCTTGATAGGCAATTTCCGCAAATACCGGAGCGAATTGTACGGTATATTCAATAATCGTATTATCACTTTGTCCTCCTAACGAAAACATCCCACTGAGAATGTTGTAAATGTGATACTGTAAGTCTCCCGATTTGAGTCCGGCAATTATTGTTTCTTTTGCACCTTCTTCTTCCCAAGTTACAGCTGCACGCTCAATTGTCATTGCTAAGATTACAATCGGGAATAAAGAAATCGACAAGCCAAGATTGATATTTAAATGTCCCATGATGATTGCTAGGAAAGCCATTATCAAGACAGTTGCTGTCAAAATTGCGGCGAGTCGCGGTACAATTAGAAGCTGCAATCGATTCAAGTACCCACGAATTAAAAGCCCGATAATTACAACTAGAAAAAATAGCGGAATGCCAACGAGCAAACCAGTTTGCCGAAAGGAGAGGGCAATTAATATCGGTGTGAACGTACCAAAGGTTTTCAATCCAATTATTTGGTGCAAAATGGAAATTATCAAAGCACCGATAGGAACTAGGACAAGCACCTGAAATACTCGTTGATTTGCCAGTGGCAAGTTGAACAAGGAGTAGTCTAGCAGTAAATTTGAGTTAAAAATAAGGCTAGTAGCAAAGCGCGTAAAGTCCTATTCACTGTCCCTCCTGGGCTGGGCATGATGGCTCTGTAGTAAAAGTCACAGAAGAATCAACAGCTAATTTGCCTTGCTTGAGCATATTACGTCCGATTAAAACTGGATAGTTGAAATCCTCCCGGTCTGCAAGGTTAACTTCCTCCTCAATCCACCGACCTGCAACACAAAATTTCATTCGTACTACTGGACGACGTATATCTTTACCTTCACGACTTTTGATGCGAACCCATCGCACAATGGGACGCTCGTAAATTTCTGTGGTTTTCCTGCCATCTTTAAATTGGAATTTAATCATTCCGCCGGATTCGGACTCTTTGTCTGGCTTTTCTAAAATTTTGGCATTAATAGAAGTTGTTGTTGCACCCGTATCAAGGCACAAAGGACACGGAGAAAGAGGGAACAGAGAGTTCGATATCTATTTACCAAGGTAGTTTGCTTCCATCCCATGAGAAAAATTGCCCGGTATCACTTGCTTGAAGTCCCCCAAGTACGTTTAATAATTGAGTGACTGTTTTCTCGACTGAAAATAATTTCTCTGGTGGAACGTTTGCTTGAAATGGTTGCGAAAGTCTTGTATCTGTTGTACCGGGATGCAATGTGACGACGATGTTTTTCGGGCAACTTCGACTATATTCAATCGACACATTCCGCATCAACATGTTTAATGCTGTTTTGGAAGCACGATAACCATACCATCCTCCAAGTTGATTATCGCTAATGCTGCCGACTTTTGCTGAGATAGTGGCAAATATGCTGCGTTGTTGGTGTTTGAATAAGGGTAAGAGATGTTTTGCTAGAAGTACTCCACCGATACTATTGATTTGGAAGTAACGAGTTAGGTTTTCAAGGTTCACACTTCTTAAGCTTTTTTCGGGTTGCTGGGTACTGTCGTGTAAAAAACCGACGCAGTTGATAGCTAAATGCAAGTTTTTAACATCATCTTTGATTTTCTGACAGCAGTCGGTTATTTGTACCTCGTCGGTGATATCCATTAACAAACAAGTTAATTTATCTGGATATTCCTTAGCAACTGCAAATAACTTGGATGCTGACTCTTGATTGCGGTAAGTCGCGTAAATCTTGGCAATCCTGGTATCTTCGACCAATTTCTCCACAAAACCCAAACCGATACCTTGAGTTGCACCGACAATAAAAACGTTCTTGTCATTGATTTCATCGAAAAAATTTTCTGTCATGCGATCGCACGTTACCTGAAAACGCGATAATTCTTACACTCAGGTCAATTGTAGAGCTATTGGAGTGTTCATGCACCACAACGAAGGAACTTTTAACAGTAAGGATGGTATAAAGCTGTACTATCAAAGTTGGTTGCCATCCGCAACGGTACGGGGAATTTTAATTCTAGTACATGGTTTGGGGGGACATAGCGGTATGTACGTAAATATTGTCAAACAATTAATACCCCATAACTTTGCTGTATATGGTTTGGATTTACGGGGAAGTGGAAAATCTCCCGGTCAACGTGCGTATATTAATAGTTGGGATGAGTACCGCAATGATGTTAGCGCGTTTTTAGAACTAGTAATATCTCAAAATCCGCAAATCCCCTGTTTTCTATTTGGTCACAGTATGGGAGGATTGACTATTCTCGATTACTTGTTGCGGTATCCGGAAGAAGCTAAATTGCTCGCTGGTGCGATCGCATTTACTCCTGCTTTAGGTGAATCGGGTGTTCCAACGATTAGACTAATTTTAGGAAGGATTCTTTCACGCATTTACCCGCGTTTTTCGATGAATACGGGGATGGACTTGGGTTTTGCTTCGCGGGATGCAGAGGTAATTCAAGCATATGCTCGAGATACATTAAGACATACTGTGGGTACTGCACGTTTATCGACAGAGTTTTTTACGACTCTTGCTTGGGTTCAAGCACATGCTAAGGATTTACAAATACCATTTTTGATGATGCTTGCGGGTGACGATAAGGTGACTTTACCCGAAGGTGGGAGGATATTTTTTGAGAAGGTGAGTAGTGGAGATAAGGAATTGCGGGAATATCCAGATAGATATCACGATATGCACGATGATTTCGGTTATGAAGAAGTGTTGGAAGATTTAGTAAGTTGGTTGGAAAGACATTTATATAGCAGAATTGAGGAGACAGAAGACAGAATTTAGAAGGAAAAAAGGCTTTATGTATGGTTTTTGGCTAGCATAGGACTTACGTAATGGCTATAGAAAGACTAACCGCAGAGACACGGAGATTAAATGAATAAAGCATGTTTTATTTATGGCGTAATTACTATAATGACTACTGAGATTGATTTAAATATTTATCATAATATTCTGGATACTCGTTAATGGGTATTTCTAACCAATTGCTTAATTCCTCTGCTAACCATTGACGTTCATCATCGGTTAAATTGGTATGTCGGTCGAAGTTAAATTTAGCAGAGTTAAAATCTTTGACAATTAGTTTTAACCAGGGAGTAACTTCAATATCTGTTGAACTTTGGGCTAAGTCGATTCTACGTACGAGCGAAGTTGAAGTCGGTTTTCCTAAATGCCATTTTAACCCTAATAATTCACGAGTTATGACGATATTTTTACGGTCGATTTTTACGCGCAGACGTTTGTAAAAACCTGATAAAATTAGGAAAATTAGATAGGCGATCGCGCAACCTTGCGATATTATCCAAACGACTTGATTGTTAACTGGCTGAACATAGCTAAAATTAAAGCTGAAAAAATTTAATCCTAATGCTAACGGAGCTACACAAGAAATTAATATTACTAAACCAATATCAAAACCCTTGGGTGGTAAAATAATTTCTAGTTTTTCCGGACTTTTTATTAATTTAATTCTACTTCTGGGTGGTTTAGTCGCTTGTTGACTTGATGTTTGTATCGAATTTCCTCGGATTGGTGGACTTTCAATATTTTGGATGGCTATTTCCACCGATGCAAATCTTTGTTCTAAACTTGGTTCGGTCATCCATTCCAACCAATCGGTAAATTCGGTACTCAAATTAGTAATTTGACGAAACTGAATTTGTAAATCTTGCTGCGGTAATTCGGTCGGGTGCATTCCCGTGACTAAATAAATTAAAGTTGCACCCAAACTATATAAATCGGAAGCTGGTTTTGTCCTTCCACCAAATTGTTCGGGTGGCATATATCCATAGGTTCCGACCACAGTGATTGTACCACCTTCTTGGGCGGCAATATTCGTAACCGAACCAAAATCAACTAAATAAACCTGTCCAACGCTAGTACCGGAACGATTTGTAAGTAAGATATTACTAGGTTTGATGTCGCGGTGAATTACAGGAGGTTGTTGTTGATGAAGGTAGAAAAGAATTTCGAGAATTTTTTTTGCGAGTTCTTTAACTTCGGTTTCATTAAATCTTCTTCCTGCTTGCAAATGTTCTTCTAGCGATTTTGCTTCAACATAAGTTTGCACTAACCCAAAACCTTTATCGTTGGGTGTATCAAATTCAAAATAATCTAAGTATTGCGGTATTTCTGGATGATTGAGACTTTTTAATGTTTCGGCTTCACGTTGAAATAACTTCAAATCCTGCCAATCGAAATCTTGTCCTAGAAACAATACTTTGACAACTACTGACTGTTGAGTTTCTAAATCAACAGCTAGCAAAGTTCGTCTTCCTGTTTGTCTGCCTAATTCGCGTTCAATTTGATATCGATTATTTAAAATTTTATTATCCATTGTAGAGGGGGAAGGGGGGAAGGGAAATTATTAACTCATAACTCATAACTCATAACTCATAACTCATAATTCCTAACTCCTAACTTCTTCCGACTCTTCCTCTCATACCATTTTGCAATTGTTTGACTAGCGATACCCATACTTAATCCAGTAATTATTGATGGGCAAACTATCCAAAACAGCAATTCTTTTAAATTAGAAAAATTCAGATAAATTTGAACATTATAACTAAGACCTTTGAAGTAAATTAAACTAACAATAATACCTAATACGGTACTCGTTATTCCAATTGCACGTCTATATAAATAAGGATTTTTTAATGGTGAGAAAAATATTTGCGTAATTAACCAAATTAATATTCCATTACCAAAACCCAGCGGAAAACCAACCATCGCACCAAGCATTCCTCCCACAATACTTCCGTAAGCTGGCATCACCACTGTACTGTATAAAGCGGCGCAAATCATTACCGATAAACCACCTATAAAAGTACTCCGAGATAATATATTCCAAAATATTGAGAAAGAATTTACTCGTTTACTATGTACGATACTTGCATCGATTCGCATCTCCTCGGTTTGCAAAGTGTCCAATGCTTGAGCAGCAGTCTGCGATCGCTTCTCGAAATTCGGTTCGGTCAACCATTGCAACCAATCTGTAAACGCAGGTGTAAAGTTAACCAATTCTGCAAACGCGATTCGCATCGATTGTTGTGGTAAGTCAGCAGGGTGTATTCCCGTCGCTAAAGCTATCAGCGTCGCACCCAAGCTATATAAGTCAGAAGCAGGTGTTGCATATCCTCCAAATTGTTCGGGTGGCATATATCCGTATGTTCCCACGACGGTGACTGTTTTTCCAGCTTTACTCGCTAGGGTTTGCACCGAACCAAAATCAACCAAGTAAATTTTACCAACTTGGTTTTTTGCTGCTTCCGCGAAGATAATATTACTCGGTTTGATGTCGCGGTGAATAACTGGTGGATATTGTGCGTGAAGGTAAATTAAAATTTCAAGTAGTTGCTTGGCTATATTTTTTAATTCTTTCTCAGTAAATATCCTTCCCGATTTCATGTATTCTTCAAGCGATTTACCTTCTACATAAGTCTGTACCAGTGCATAACCTTTACTTTTCGATTCCAACTCAAAGTAGTCAATGTAACTGGGAATCGCTGGATGTTCGAGAGTTTTCAAGGTTTCGGCTTCGCGTTCAAATAGCTTTAAATCTTCCCAGGCAAAATCGCTACTGAAAGTCAGCAATTTCACGATTGCCAGCTGTCCCGTTTTGCGATCGCTAACTAGTAAAGTTCGTCTTCCCGACTTTTTCCCCAACTGATGAAGGATTGTATAGCGATCGCGCAATTCTCCGTCCATTTGCCTACTTCCAGTCATCACCTTTAATACGGTTATAGTTCGGTTTGAAGTTAACTACAAACTGGTATATACCGATTCCGGATCAAAATCGCTGTTGGTGAGGCTTTTTTCAAGGATACGCGAAGCTTCATGACTTTAACCCTCATTTTTAGCAGGTATCGAAATCAAGTTTTGTCGAATCACTTCGATTAATTGCGGTTTATCAATTTTACTTTCGGCAACGTCCAAGACTAAACTATATAGTTCATCGTCAGATATAGCCAAACTGTGACCATTGAGAATTAAAAATGCTTCCATTACACCCAGTCCAGCACGTTTATTACCATCGATAAACGGGTGATTTTTACAAATATGAAATAAATAGGCAGCAGCTTGTTCTGCTATTGTGGGGTGAAGCAATTCTCCAAAAAAAGAAGCTTGTGGTTGTGCCAGTGCTGACTCGAAAAGTCCTTCATCTCTCAAACCTAGACTTCCACCAAATTCTGCAATTAAATCGTCATGGATTTCAATTGCTTGTTTTTTATCTATAAAGTTAGGAATCAGCAAGACGACGATATACGTCATAACGATTTTTTTTGGAAGTCAAAAAAGCCTTAAACGCTTCTGATTCCTTAACTTCTAATTCCTTAAATTCTGATTTTATCGTTGATATAGCCGCATCCAATTGATTATTTTCTTCTACCGCTTCCGAAATCAAGATAATTACTTTCACGCGGGTTTGCTTTTCTATCGTCAATGGTGCATCTAAAGTGAGATGGCCTTGCTCATCCACTGTTCCCATGACTTCAATGGCTTTAACTATTTCGGTGGCATTTGTTTGCACTGCGTTTGTACCAAGTTAATTAAGGTTGAAGAAACTACTTCGATTATGACATTGGAATTCAAAACTGAAAACATCATGTTGTGTAATTTTACCAAAATCTTTTATTATAATTAGTATAATTCCAAAATATACGGGTAGTTAAAACTACACATACCGTTTCTCTCCGGTTCCTTAAAAAGTCTGATTTTACTACAAAGCAAGACATTTATATGACAACTACTAATCCCAAAACATTACCTTTACCTCCCGGTAAGTTTGGCTTACCCATCATTGGCGAAACAATTAGCTTTTTACAGGATTCAGATTTCACAGATAAGCGATATGAAAAATACGGTTCTATCTTTAAAACTCGTATTTTTGGAAATCCCACAATAGTTATGATTGGTTCGGAAGCTAACTATTTTCTGTTTACAAACGATAATAAATATTTTTCTAATCAATGGCCGGATAGTACTAGGACTTTACTAGGTCCTAGTTGGAATATCTTGAACATAAGTTGTTAAATGAATATACCATTGGTCTTGTTTCTGCTCGCGTCGGAAGCATTGAACAGTGACTGGTTTGGCAGACTCTAACGCATAAAGTAAATTATGTTTACGTTGTCCTGATACCTCAAACTCAATACTGATATCCCCATAGTCACCACGTAAAAATCTAGGAACAGTAAAGGTTACACTAAAAATATCGTCTTCTATATAAAATATTTTGGCTACAGGATTATTGCCTATAACTGAACCTTTACCTATGCTGTAAAAGTTCCCACCACGTTTTTTCTCCCAGTCTATACGCCATTGATCATGAGATGAGTAGCCGTTTGATTCTAAATGATATTGAGCATTAAATAACTTAGAGCTACCAAAGCATATATGTAATCTTTTTGTTTGCTCTAATTTTTCTTTCTCAGCTTGTTTACGCTCTAATCTACTAACTTTTGAATTTAATCCCATTAATCGAGTCGCAAATCCTTTCATGTTCTTACATGTTGGATTTGCTAATTGTGCCTCCATTGTTTCAATTGCCGAGCTAACATATGCCCACGCTGCTTTTATATCGTCATCTAAAGCCTTAATTCTCAAAGCTTTTGCCGTAGTGAGTTGGTCAAATGTTGCTTTTGCGTCACTTGCAATTGAATCAGCCCATGCCCAATTGATATCAAACTTTTTCTGGAAAGTTTTTTCAATTGAGTCTTCAGATTGTCCAAGTTGTAATCCGTTCAAAGCAGTACGCATTATTGATTGGTATCTATCACCCCAATCTGACAGAAATGGATGATACGGCAATTTAGCTTCGACTCCAATACGTAATTGCGGAGTACGCGTGCCTGACTGATTTTTTGCTTTTGAATAAGAGCGATGTGTTAATTCACTTAATAATGACTTTTTCATCTGAGAACTGCTCGACCAACAGTTGTTTATATAATTTACATTTTGACAAACTATATTTAATTTTAAAAGTATTATTCCTAAATATTAATATTTTTTATAATAGAATTATTAGGCTTGTAAATAGATATTTAGATCGGTTGCATAGAGTGAAGATAAAATTAGAATTTTTCCCTTTTTTTTTGGAGGATTGTTATATTGATCGCGTCAGTAAAAACGCGCATTGTAGACGTATTGCAATATTAAATCTGTTTTGAGCAGATATTAATAGTTTCTACCAGATTTTGGTATGTAAAATATGAACAGACTATTAGTTAGAGGCAAAATTTCCTAAATAACCTCTTGACTCTCCAGTTGACTGGAGCATTGACAATGAAATTATTCATTAGTTAGTGCTATTAAATGGAAAATACAATACTCAAACTGCACGGTATGAGTTGTGCTTCTTGTGCCAGAAACGTTGAAAAAGCAATTAGTTCTGTCCCAGGTGTGAAGGAATGTATCGTCAATTTTGCAGCAGAACAGGCAACAATTAAGTATGACCCTAGAAAAACCAATTTAGAAATTATCCAAGATGCGATAAATGCAGCAGGGTATTCAGCCTACCCTCTCCAAGAACAAAATTTGATGGTGGGAGAAAATGATGCCGAGAAAAAGCAGCAGTTGGCATCGCGGAATTTAATCCGCAAGGTGACGGTGGGGGGCATTATTAGTACTGTATTGGCGATTGGTTCGCTACCCATGATGACAGGGTTACATTTACCTTTTATTCCTGCGTGGTTGCACAATCCTTGGGTACAATTGATATTAACTACACCAGTACAGTTTTGGTGCGGCTACTCTTTCTATGTCAATACCAAGAAATCTCTCAAACGTCGTAATGCGACAATGGATACTCTCATTGTTTTAGGTACTAGTGCTGCATATTTTTATTCGCTAATAGTTACGATGTTTCCTCGCTTTTTTATAAGTCAGGGTTTAGAGCCACAAGTGTATTATGAAACATCCTCTATAGTGATTACCTTGATTTTATTGGGAAAGTTGTTTGAAAACCGTGCCAAGCGACAAACTTCAGAAGCTATCCGCAAATTGATTGGTTTGCAAGCAAAAACAGCACGTTTGATTCGTAATGGTAAAGAAGTAGATGTTCCCATTGCCGAAGTACAAATTGGTGATGCGATATTAGTCCGTCCCGGTGAGAAAATACCTGTTGATGGAGAAGTGATTGAAGGAGCATCGACAATTGATGAAGCGATGATGACAGGGGAAAGTTTACCTGTCAAAAAACAACCTGGTGATGAAGTGATTGGAGCTACCATTAATAAAACTGGGAGTTTCAAGTTTCGGGCAACACGAGTTGGCAGTAACACCGTACTAGCGCAGATTGTCCAATTAGTGCAGCAAGCACAAGGTTCTAAAGCTCCAATTCAGAGATTAGCAGACCAAGTAACCGGATGGTTCGTACCTGCGGTAATTGCGATCGCATTCCTCACTTTCATCATTTGGTTTTATTTCACAGGTAACATTACCCTTGCCCTCACCTCTACAATTGGGGTCTTAATTATCGCTTGTCCCTGTGCGTTGGGTTTGGCAACACCAACTTCTGTAATGGTGGGAACGGGTAAAGGTGCTGAAAATGGCATTTTAATTAAGGATGCACAAAGCTTGGAATTAGCGCATAAAATCCAAACTATAGTGCTAGATAAAACGGGAACCATCACCCAAGGTAAACCCACAGTTACCGATTTTGTCACAGTTAACGGTACTAGCAACGGCAATGAAATCAAGCTATTACAACTTGCTGCATCTTTAGAACGCAATTCCGAGCATCCACTTGGGGAAGCAGTTGTTAGATACGCTCAATCTCAAGATGTAGAGATGCAACATATTACATCTTTTGCAGCAGTTGCAGGTAGTGGTGTCCAAGGTATAATTTCTGCTCATCTCGTCCAAATCGGTACGCAGCGTTGGCTAGAAGAATTAGACATTGATACAATTGCCTTACAACCACAAAAAGAACCCTTAGAATCTCAGGGCAAAACAGCGATTTGGATTGCGGTGGATGGGAAAATAGAGGGGATAATGGGTATTGTCGATGCCATCAAACCTACTTCTATCCAAGCAGTTCGCGCTTTACAAAAACTCGGTTTAGATGTGGTTATGCTGACGGGGGATAATCAAAGTACCGCTGATACTATTGCCCGTGAGGTTGGGATTAAGCACGTTTTTGCAGAAGTTCGCCCCGACCAGAAATGCGGAATAGTGGAGAAGTTACAATTAAAAGGGAAGATTGTGGCAATGGTTGGTGATGGTATTAATGATGCACCAGCTTTGGCACAAGCCGATGTGGGAATGGCTATAGGTACGGGGACAGATATTGCGATCGCAGCGAGTGACATCACGCTGATTTCTGGTGACTTACAAAGCATAGTTACCGCCATTCAACTCAGCCGCGCCACATTTCGTAACATTCGGCAAAATTTATTTTTTGCCTTTATTTACAACATTGTGGGAATTCCCATCGCAGCAGGTATTCTTTTCCCCATATGGGGTTGGTTGCTTAACCCAATTATTGCAGGTGCAGCAATGGCTTTTTCCTCGATTTCAGTAGTTACAAATGCCTTACGTTTGCGTAACTTTCAAGCGAAAATTGGATAGGGAGGTGCATATGCGACAAGAAAAGTCACAACTCATTGGTTCTGTTGCCAAGGAAAGCGGGATACCAATTAAAACCATTCGCTATTATGAGGAGTTAGGTTTATTGAAGCTTTCCGGTCGGACTGAGGGAGGATTTCGGCTATTTGATGCCGATGTTTTAGCTCGCTTGCATTTTATCAAACGTGCCCAAAGTCTGGGGTTAAGTCTATCAGAAATTAAAGATTTTTTAGATGTTCATGATGGGGGTGAATTACCCTGCGAACATATAAAAGTCAAGTTGCAAGACAAGCTGACAAGCATTGACGAACAAATTCGCCAACTATTTATACTTAGGCAAGAGTTAACCGGATTACTTTCGGGGTGGGAAGTAATACCAGAAAATCCGCAGGAAACAATCTGTCCCATTATTGAACGATATTAGGTGTAGGTGTAGGTTGGGTGTAGCGGAGCGTAACCCAACATAATCAACGTTGTCCGCTTTAGTCTATGCAATTAATTTTGGTTGATGTAGAGACGCTTTATGCGCGCGTCTCTCTAATATAACCCCTGAGAATTAATGACATAAAGCACTAACCTTCGGCATTTAATCATAAGGATTTATTCGACTGCGTGATACCAAAAATACCGATTGCAGTAATTATGCCACCGAGTAATCCCCAAGTACCATCGGCAAAGACGTTGATGCGATGTCTTAAAGCAACATGATAGGCATAATTAATTTGCCTATCATTGATTTGTTGATTTTTTACAAGTTTTTCTGCGTATATTTCCGCTTTCACCAGTGCTGCGTAATCGAGGCCAAACCAGTAAATTGATGTTCCTACCACCATCAAACCTGGAATAATCAAAGTTGTAAAGAGAATTGAGTTGCGCTGGATTGCCGACATATATATTTTTGTAAGAACTTATTTATACAAGTTCCTACAGTCGCAATTACTGCGATTCCGCAATTGCGATTAGTAGATTCACTATTTTTTCCGGTCTTGTTTAAAGCCAAAATCGCCATCACCCATCGTCACGATACCATGAACCCCAATCGCCGCGATCGCAGCCCCAATAAATCCCCAAGTTCCATCAGTAAAGGCATTGACACGATGCGCTAAACTCCGATGGTAAGCAAAATCTAGTTGTCGAGTAGTACCAGTGCCATCGCGTGTTAGTCTGTTGATATAGTCTTCGGTTCTTTCTAAAGCGTTATAATCAACATCGAACGAATAAAGTGATGAACCCATAATTATCAAACCGGGAATTACAAGCGCAATTAACAAAATGCCTCTGCCTGAGCTATTCATACGACCTCATAAATTGATATATGCAATCAATGCTGACATAAGCATCTGTTGGCGTTAGTATCTAACGAACAATAAAAAAAATCGCAAAAGCGAGTTAGTTAACAGTTTTTTTGGGAATAATACTGAAGAGATTAGGGAGTAGGGAGTATACTCCCTACTCCCTACTCCCTAAATTTATTATCTTGCCCAATTTATCAGCATGACAGTTATATATTTAGAAAGAAAGCGATTTTTTTTAGGATTGATTTTTATCTCAAGTTGCATTGCTTGCATCTTGTTCGCATCATTAAGAGCAATATCTACAGAAAGTAAAACCAACAACCCTCAAATTCAGACGTTACGGAAGCAACAGCAGCAACTCAACCAACAAAAACAGCAAGTCGGCAAAGAACGCGATCGCTTGACCAATTTACAGGATGTGGCGCAAGATAGATTTAATGGCTTACAAGAAAATCTACAAACAACGACAACGCAAATCCAAGACAGCGAAAACCGTTTAAAGCTAGCTGCCGAACGTCTCCAACAACTCCAAACAGATTTAGTAACAGCCGAACGTTCGTACCAAACTAGGCAAAATGCTACAGTTGCCAGGTTACGTTTTTTACAACGTTCACCTGCCAGTCACGGTTGGGCAGTTTTAATGCAAAGCGATAGTATTAACGATTTTCTCAGTCGTCGTCGCCATTTGAAAATGCTATACCAAGCCGATCAACAAATTTTGGCAAGTCTCACGCAAGAAGCCAATAAAATTATCCAGCAAAAAACTCAGGTCGAACAAGTCAAAAACGAAATTAGCTTAATTCGTCAGCAACTTCTAGCACAGAAATCAGACTATCAAACCCAAGCTACATCGCAGCAGGAATTGATTCAAAGATTGAATAACGACCGTTTAGCACTGGTAGCAGCACAAACCCAACTCGAACAAGATTCGCTAGCTATCGGTAACTTAATTCAACAAAAAGTAGCTGCTGCCATTGCCCGTGAAGCTGCCGCAAAAGCCCTTGGCAAACGTTTCACCAGCGGTACTGGTATATTTGGATTCCCCAGCGATGCATCTATCAGCAGTCCCTTTGGTTGGCGAATGCACCCCGTTCTCGGCTATCAACGTTTCCACTCTGGATTAGATTTTGCCGGAAGTTACGGCAGTCCCATCCGTGCCGCTGACTCCGGGACTGTGATTTTTGCAGGTTGGTACGGTGGTTACGGTAATGCAGTTATTATCAGTCACGGTAAAAACATTACAACTTTATACGGTCATAGTAGTCAATTATACGTAAGTGAAGGGCAAAGCGTACAACGCGGACAGCAAATCGCCGCAGTCGGTTCTACAGGTTTATCGACAGGACCGCACCTACACTTTGAAGTTCGCAGAGATGGCACACCCACAGACCCAGCAGCATTTTTATGAATTTTGTGCGTAGGGGCGGGGTATCCCCGCCCTTCCTTCCCCCCACGGGGTATCCCCGCCCTGACCCTATACATTTGTATCAACATTAAAGTTAAAATTAAAAACAAATCAACTAAAAATGGGGTAAAAAATGCTGACCCAACTTAGTGAAGCCAAACCGTCAACCGCAATGGCAATATCATGGGAACCATTGCCCGACGATTTTGAGTTACTTGTTGAGCCAGTGGAGAATACAGGTCAGCCACTTTTGGCTGGTGCTTTGCGTGAAAGCCTAGAAATCAGCGGTTTCATTCAACCCCAAATGTTAATCGCCTCGAATTTTGGTCTTTGTGCAACATTAAACGGGGAATTTACAGCAAAAGCGCCCGACTGGCTTTATATTCCATCAGTAAATGAGATTATAAGCGATCGCAAGAGCTATACACCCAATTTAGAAGGTGACATTCCTGCGGTTGTAATGGAATTTTTATCCGACACCAAGGGTGAAGAATATTCAGCAAAGCAAACCTATCCTCCGGGAAGATGGTTTTTTTACGAACAAATTTTACAGGTTCCGATTTACGTAATTTTTTCCCCAGATGGGTTGCTGGAGTTGTACAAATTAGAGAATGGACGCTACAAGCTAGAACTACCCGATGAAAATGGTCGGCATTGGATTGATTCGATGGGGTTATATTTAGGGACTTGGCAGGGAGCAAAAGAACAAAGAACAGGTTACTGGTTGCGCTGGTGGGACTCTGAAGGTAATTTGTTACCGTGGGCAGTCGAACAAGTCGAGTTGGAACGTCAGCGTGCCGAACAAGAAAGTCAGCGTGCCGAACAAGAAAGTCAGCGTGCCGAACAGGAACGTCAGCGTGCCGAACAGGAACGTCAGCAAAAAGAACGGCTAATCGCCTACTTACAATCTCAGGGTATCGATCCAAACAATTTGCCGCAATTCTAACACATTCCAAGGGTTTTATGTCGTCGATGGAGCTTTTACCTTAAATTCTGGAGTTAACCCAACGATAACAATTATGGCAAATGCCTTGTGCGTAGGCGACCATTCAGCTGAACGATTTAACTAAAAATCATGAAACCAGAGCCACAACGAGAGTCATTAATTAACTTACTATTACCGTTGGCACTTATCCTGGGGCTAGTTCTACTTTTAAGTTTAAATGTAGAAGAAGGCAGAGAAAGTACTTTAATTAACCCTCTGGAGTCGTGGCTGAAAGTCATCGTCGGTTATTTAGCTGGAGGGGCAGAAATTGCCGCCGCAGTTGTGATTGGCGGCGCAGTAATCCAAGGTATTACTAACTATCTAAAATTGTTGTTTGCTCGCCCCAGACAACATTTTCATGCTACAGAAGTAATTCGCCTGCAATTAGGGCGAGTGCTGGCATTGGGACTAGAATTCTCAGTTGCAAGCGACATTTTGCGGACAGCAGTAGCACCTACTCGTCAGGATATTTTAAATTTGGGGGCAATTGTCTTGCTGCGAACTCTTTTGAATTATTTCTTGGAACGCGAGATTCAACAAGGCGAACAACGGCGATACTCACTCGGCGAGTCGCAACCGCGATCGCCTGAATCGGATCTCGATCGCAGCGGGCGATGAAAGACGACCGTTCGGGCTTAAAACCTCTACAAGGGGCGAATCGAGCGCTTCGCAACCGCTTAGATTGGAAGGGCGAATTGGCATGTTTCTACCGCACCGACAGTAGTTGTATTGGGTGTATTGGCTTTGGTTGAGGTATTAATTAAGCCGCCAGCGTTTGCTATTTGCGTCCCTTGCTTCGAGCGCTTTTCTGATTTACCTAGACCCCCAACACGGTACTAATACTGTGCTAACCCTAATGATTTCTCAAATCACGGCTGCTACAATCGGTTTTACGACTCACTCGCTGCTGGGTTCGGGCTATATTTCGGGTGGAACCGCAATGATAGTTACGATTGTGCTGATGATTCTATTAGACATCTCCGAAAATGAACTATGCGTTACCCACAATCCTTGTAGAGACGCGAAATTTCGCGTCTCTACATTGTTTCCGGAGATGTCTATTGGATGTGATGCATCCTCCAGCCGTTGCTACATCTTTAAGTTTTGCTTTAAAAGCTGGTAACGAAAACAACGCGCGTTTTGTTTGCGCTAGCAGTGAGTATCACTGCGTTGTTGGCTGGGTTAGAACGATTTGCTCTGTGGCTTTTGGCACATCTGAGCCAAAAATAATTTTATATTTTTTAGCTGGCATAGCAATTCATCCCAACACGTACTTTGAAAAAGTTGGTATACCTCAGTTTATCGAGCGCTATCCTGACCTCAAGCTAAATGTCTCTTTAAACAACCGGATCGTCGATGTATAGCAACCGCCAAGGCGGTTAGGGTATAGACTAGAAGTAGCCCCTTTTC
>CAXTCQ010000034.1:0-42697 GCA_964242965.1 uncultured Calothrix sp.
CGATAGTAGTTGAACCGTCCATATTAGGCATTATCATATCGATAATTGCTGCTTTGATATTGCGCTTATATTGAGCATAAAGCGCAATAGCTTCAATGCCATCACTTGCAGTAATAACTTGATAATTATGATTTTCTAGAGTCGTCTGCGTTATTTCTCGAATTGCGGGTTCGTCATCAACAACTAAAATCAATTCGCCGTTTCCAGGTGGAATTGGAGATTCTTCAAGTTGCTGGGTTACTTCTGCAATAACTGTAGGTAAATAAACCTTAAATGTTGTATTACCAACACAACTCGAAACATTAACAAAGCCTCCATGACCTTTAACAATCCCAATTGCGGTTGATAGTCCGAGTCCGGTTCCTTTTCCAAAATCTTTGGTTGTAAAAAAGGGTTCAAAAATGCGATCTAAAAGTTCGTTCGCAATCCCAACTCCCGTATCTGCAATTGTTAGTAAAGCATAACTTCCGATTTTAGCATCAAGGTGCATACTCGCATAATGTTCGTCAATGAAAACATTCTCCGCTGTAATTTTTAATATTCCGCCATCAGGCATCGCATCGCGGGCATTAAGACATAAATTAATTAGTACTTGATGCAATTGGGTATTGTCCCCAGAAATCGGAAATAGATTTGGTTGAATTTGAGTCTGGAGTACAATCGATTTTGGAAAAGTTTGTTCGATAATTTGCTGAATTTCAGCAATTAAAACTTGAAGTTGAATTGTAGTGCGATCGCCTTCTATTCCTCGTGCAAATGATAGCACTTGTTTGACCAAGTTAGCACCGCGTTTAGCATTGTTTTCAACTATTGTCAGCATTTGCAAATTCTGTTTGTCGTGGCACTTGCTTTTTAGCAAATGTGCTGCCATCAAAATTGGCGAAAGTACATTATTTAAATCGTGGGCAATACCGCTAGCAAGGGTACCAATACTCTCCATCCTTTGAGCGCGGAGAAATTGCGTTTCTAGTTGTTTTTTTTGCGTAATATCGGTATCAATAGATAAAATTGATTTAGGCTGTAACCGTTCATCTAATATTAGCGTCCAACGACTTTCAACGATAAGTTGTAACCCGGCTTTATTTTGTTTGAATAATTCTCCTTGCCATGAACCTTTTTCTAAAACAATCTGATAAATTTGTTCGCATTGTTCTTCTGATATACATAAAATCTCCTGGGCATTTTGCCCAATTGCTTCTTCGCTTTTCCATCCATAAAGTTTTTCCGCACTCTTATTCCATAACAGAATATTACTTGATAAATCGCGTAAAATAATCGCGTCTGTTGTCAGATCGAGTAGCGTCGAACGTTCGCGCATTTGCTGTTCGCCACGTTTACGCGAAGTAATGTCTTCAAATATATATAATCGACCAAAACAACATTGACCTTTTTGGCGAAGATCGGTTGAAACTTGGCGAATCACTCGTCCATCGTTCAACAAAATTTCATCTTCGGTAATCCCAGTATTTTGTTGATTATGTATCGAACCGCTATCAAGAAAAGTAGGTATATCGACAACAACTTTTTTTAATTCGGCGAGCACATCCCGATTTGTTAATTCACTAGCTTTGATTTGTGCTTGCAAGGATTCAATTCCCCAGATTTCACTGAATCTCTCGTTAAGATAATAAATCCGATCCGAACATTCATCAACAACATAAAATCCTAGCGGAGAAACACTATTTATCGATTGTAAAATTGCCTGCTGACAATTTAAATCTTCCTCGGCTTTTTTGCGCTTAGTAATATCTTGAAAGTAAATCGATAGTCCATTTAATGATGGGTAAGCATGGACGGCAAACCAACTATTTAATGGAGGATAAAATTCCTCAAATTCGACACTTACTTTTTCGGTGACGGCGCGATGATACTCCCAGTAAAATTTAGAATTGATAGCTTCAGGAAAAAGTTCCCAAATATTTTTTCCAAGGAATTCTTCATTTGTTAGCTCTAATAAAGCTTCAGCTTGTTTATTTAAAAAACTAAAGCACCAATTATTATCTAAAGCCAAAAAGCCATCGGTAATACTTTCAAAAATATTTGCAATTGTGCTATGTGCAGTTTGTTCGCGTTCTAATAATTGCAGTCGTTCGGATTCGACACGTTTGCTTTCGGTAATATCCTCAATAATATAAGCAAATTTTTGATGATTATAAGAGTTATTGCAACAATTAATTGCATTCACACTACCACGTAACCATCTTTCTCCTTGAAAACCATCAAACTTACATTCAAACTTAACTGGTACTTGAGTGCGGAAAGCTTCCTGGTAATAACCAATCCACTCACGAATATGCTCTTTTGACACACCAAAGTTGCTGGCAAAACGATTCTGCATCGCTTCGGGACTCAATCCAAAAAAGTTAGCAGTAGCAGTATTATCGGAAATATGTAGAATATCGTCATCGCCTAATTCTACAATTCCCATCATCATCGCCGCACTATTAAAAAAGCTACTGAGAATATGTTCGCTTTCATGCAAAGCATTTCTCGCTAGCCGATAATCGCTTTTAATCGCTGCCAACTGTTGCAAACTTTGCCGAATATCTAATTGTCGCATCACCAGACGGGCAAGCGATCGCAATGAGTCGATTTGCTGCTGCGTAATTTGCTTCGGTACGCTATCGAGAACGCAAATCGTCCCAATTATATACCCTTGAGCCGTCGTCAACGGCATACCAGCATAAAAACGCACATAGGGTTCCCCAATTACTAAAGGGGAAGTTGCAAATCTTTCATCAAGCAGCGCGTCATTAACTACAAAAACATCACCTTTGTCAAGACAAGCACCGGAAAATCCAATTTCTCGTGGCATCTGTACCGCGTCCGTACCAACTTTAGCTTTAAACCATTGGCGGTTAGCATCAATTAAATTAATCAAGGCAATCGGGGTATTGCAAATTTGTGCAGCCAATATCGCTAAATCGTCAAACGCTTCTTCCTGTGAAGTATCGAGAATTTGATACTGATGAAGCGCTTCGAGTCTAGCTGCTTCACGGTTCAAGACTAAATCCATGAATTTTTCCCAAGTAATGCTATTTTTTCCCGATTTGCAATGTCAAAACTACCAGAAGCCAACGCAATACTACGTAGGTTTTGGGGGAAGGGGAAAAGGCTAAAGGGAAAAAACCCTTGTATATCGAGCTTTCTACACCTTTTCCCGCAACCCCAGTTCCCTTTAACCGAGCAGTATTGGAAGCCAACGAATACATAGAGGTGATTTGTCCAAATTTCTGATGCCAGGAATAGTTAAAACTAGCATCCGACTAAAGCACATTGGTAATTGTTTTGTGCCAATACCATACACACAAGGCAATGGCTTATATCAATTACGAGTAAGTATTTTTGCTCTCGGTCAACTCAAGGGTCGCTGCACTTCTTCGCCAAATCAAAATAATAATCCTTTATTTAACAGACTGTTAAACAAAAGAATTTTGCCACTATGTTTATAGTAGTATGCCTTAAGATAGATGATCGATTTGTTTACTTATTTACGTAAATGCACTTATTATTAGATTAATTTACGTATTTTTAGGCATCGATTTCTAAAATTGAAAGCCAACAAGCCCCGCAAATATAGTGGTAATAGGGAATAGATACTTGTATAGACATTTCAAGTAAAATATATTGGTAGGACTTCGTCGGACAGCGTCTCCCCTTTCAGCAGAGGCTGTGCGACCTGCCTACAGGCTTTATTAATTAAAATTAATTTATTAGCCAGCAAACAGTTAAAAATACTTATAGGTACAAATGAACTCAGGTGTGATATCTACATTTACGTCTCCAGCCAAACCCCACCCCGAAGATAGTTTCGCTATTAGCTTTGCCCCCTTATCGCTTACAGAAATCTACGAATTAGCCAATGACCCCAGCAATGGTGCAGTAGTAGTAATGAGCGGAACGGTTCGCAATCAAACCGATGGTCAACCAGTTGTGTGTTTGGAGTATCAAGCATACGAACCAATGGCAAGGCAAGTTTTTCATCAGATAGCTGCGAATATCCGGCAAAAATGGTTGGATGTAAACCGTGTTGTCATCCATCACCGAATTGGACGCTTACAAATTGGTGAAATTAGCGTTTTAGTTGCAGTTGGTTGTCCTCATCGTTCCGAAGCATTTGATGCTTGTCGTTACGCAATTGATACGCTTAAACACAATGCCCCAATTTGGAAAAAAGAACATTTTCACGATGGCAGTAGCAATTGGGTAAGTATTGGTGCGTGCGAGGTAAATAATTGTTAATGAGTTGACTGTTATTAGCTCGTATGTGTTATATAAAGTGCCAACTTATTTTGTCGGCATTGTCACTTTCCTGTCGTCGTGCGATCGCTACAGAGGAAGGTTCAAAATCAAGCCCTTGATTTAAGCTTATTTTCGATTGACGCTGCATAATCCTCATTTTCTGTCGGTAGTGAAGAAATAGTAAACCAAAAAGTTAAAAACTATGTCTTCATTATCCAGAAAAACCAGAAAGGAAAAGGCAAACGGCGTACAGATTGATGCCAACCTCCTGATTATCATTTGTATATCATTAATAGCGATTGGTGGAGTAGTTGGGATTAATCCTGTAATGCCAAATATCGCCAAATCTCTGAATATCCCGCCCCAAAATATTGGCTTAATAATGACGAGTTTTTTAATTCCAAGTACAGTTGGAACTCTAGTTTTTGGGGCGTTGGCTGACCGATTTGGTAGAAAAAAAGTCCTGATCCCTTCGCTACTAATATTTGGGATTGGCGGTATATTATGTGCGTCCGCTAATAATTTCCGTAGTTTATTAGAGTGGAGATTTGTCACAGGTATAGGTGCTGCTAGCTTAGAGTCTTTAGAACTGACTCTCATCGGTGATTTGTATAGCGGTAAAATGTTAACTAGTGCGATGGGATTTAATTCTGCAATGATGGGTATTGCAGCTACCATTTATCCTGTCATTGGCGGAATATTAGGAGAAGCTAGTTGGAGATATCCATTTTTACTATCTGCGTTAGCATTTCCAGTTGCATTTCTAATTGCCAAAAAGCTCAAGATTAGTAAAAAGGAAAATAACATCCAGAAATTAAACCTGAATATTTATCTCAAAAATACCTTTAACAATCTTAAGAATCCTCAAGTATTGGGACTACTATTTACGGTGTTTTCCTTATTTGTAATTGAGTTAGGTACTTTCTATATCTACATCCCAACCTTTGCATCAACGAAATTAGGTGCTTCTGGAGCAGAAATTGGTATTCTTCTTTGTTGTCAATCTGTAGCTTTTTCCTTTGTAGCTTCCCAGTTAGGATTTTTGGCAAGTCGGCTTTCAGAAAAAAGTTTAATTGTATTAGGTTTTATTCTAATGGGATTATCACTAATAATAATGCCTACAATGCATAGCACTTGGTTATTGACAATTCCCTGTATTATATTTGGTATTTCTTTAGGCTTGATTCTACCAACCCTGCAAGCGATGTTAGCAGAAATTGCCCCAGAAGGTTGTCGGGCTGGTTTTATGGCACTCAACGTTACAGTTCAATCACTAGGAAGGGCACTTGGTCCCTTATTTGCAGGTATCGCTTTTAGTGCCTGGGGAATGGAAGGAGTTTTTTATTCTAGCGCTATTCTTAGTATCATCACAGTTGTAATCTTTGGTTTAGTGTTGACTTCTAAGAAAACGAGATTATTCAATACCTAAAGTTTTAGAATTAATTTGCAGCATAAAAAATGTTGATACTGATTAGGGTCGAGAGCATATTAGCTACTCGACCCTTTGTTTTTGGAAAATAATCTCAAGGATTGCTCGATCCCGTCTTATTAAAGAAGACGGGGATCTGACCCTCACAACATATCAAAATTAATGACATGAGCTACTACTAATGGTTCATGTCATAAGTTTTGATGGGTTCAAAAATTAGGTAGTGCGTTCGCGCACTACCCCTCAAAATTAATGACATGAATCACTAATAGTTCCTGTCATTAATTTTGATGGGTTAAAAAAAATTAGACGTAGGTTGGGTGGAACGAAGTGGAACCTAACATTTAATAGTTGGGTTTCGCTTACGCTACACCCAACCTACAACCCATCAGAACTTATGACATGGACTACTACCTCACCACATTAATTTTGAGGGGAAGAAATAAATACCACAGAGTCACGGAGTACACGGAGAAGAAAATAAAGAGAAATTTAATCTTGGCATTACCCCTCATATTTAATGTGGTGGACTACTTACTACTAATGCTTCGTGTCATAAGTTCTGAGGGGTTGAAAAATACCCTCATCTCTCCTAATTCTGACTCCGTGTACTCCGTGTCTCTGTGGTTTGTTTTGAACCTCCCAAAATTAATCACATGAATCACTAATAATCTGTGTCATAAGTTTTGAGGGGTAGCTGACCATGAGCGTGAGGACCAAATCCCCGACAACTCCTGCAAAGTCGGGGATTTAGCAACCCCTCAGAATTAATGACACGCACCACTAATGGTATGTGTCATTAATTTTAATGGGTTCAAAAAAGATTTGGTAGTACGTTCGCGCACTACCCATCAGAATTAATGAAACGCACCACTAATGGTTCGTTTCATTAATTTGAGGGGTTTGTAGTTGTTGCCCTAGCCCTCTAAATTAATGTTTTAATGCGCTTAAGCGCTACTACGTACCTATCAGAACTTATGACATGAACTACTAATGTGTCATCACATCTGTGTTGGTAACCCGACTTTCTAAAAAGAAAATACCGTACGAACTGTACCTGTAACAATTGTGTCGTTACTTTCTATATTTCCGGCATGGTTAATAACTTGAATTGTGGGTGTAACTTGGATATTTCGACTAAAGGGATAGTTGTAAAACGCTTCAAAATTAGTTTGAGTTGAATTGCCGATTTGATTTGCAACAAATGGCTGACCGATTGCAATTCCTGCTAAAGCACCGCGTGTAAACAAGTCTCGCATTGCCACCCCTGCCATCCAATAATTAGGTTTAATATCACCAAAAGCGGTGTCATTATAGTTACCGTAGCCGTAGCGACCAAAAATACCAAACTTTTGTCCCAAGGTCAGTTCAGCATTGACACCAAAGACATCAAAGCGGTTGTCAAATACTGCACCACCACTATATTGCAGACGCAAAGCAAAAGCTCTAGTAGGTGCGTATTCTACTTCCACTGTACCTTGATAAGTATCTCCGAATAAGCCGCGATCGCCTACAACATTAGGATTACCATTAGGAGCAGCAGCATTGGCAAAACCATCCGGATATAGTACTTGTGTGAACGATGAAAGACCACTAAGCACCCCTGGTCCCTGTCTACCAGGATTTGCTGCATCTGGTGCAACATACAATGCCCGCAGGGAAAATGCGCTTTTACCTGGTTTCCAGTCAATAGCAGCACCTGCACTCGGACCGTTAATTGGGAAGAGAATAAAGTTATTAACAAAAGCCAGAGTGCTAAAGTCTAGGAAACTGAGGTTAGCGTAACTGTTGGAGTCAGCATAATCGGTTGAGAAAATATTCGGGCCAACGGAAACCCTAAAGTCTTTAGCTAGTTGAAAGCTGTAATATAGTCTGCTCAGACTTACATCACGATTTGTAGGTGGCTTAACTGAGTAGTCTATAACACTCCCAAAGTTTGGTTCCAGTAAACCTGCGGTATTGTCTAACCCACGATTACGTTGAGTATCGTCTGATTCAGAACCACTTCCAGTGTCAAGGCGAATTTTCAGCAAGTCAGTTCCCTGAAAGCTGGTGTCTAAATCTAGACTAACTCGATACAATACTGTGGCATTGGGTTGGTTGCTAATTGGATTACCTCCCAGGTTGGGAGTGCTAGGAGAATTAGCAGGGATACCAGGAGGAGTGCCGGGAGGAGTACCGGGGGGGGGACCTGGGACAATAATGCGATCGCCACTAAATCCACCAGCATTTACAGCCATAATTATCTGACCTCCCAGCTTAGTAGTTGTGGAGAACTGATTTGCTGACAATTCAGCAGTATGTGCTTCTAAAGTATCTACCCGACCTCGTAATGTTGTTAATTCCCCAGCAAAACTTTCCTGTAAACGAAGCAAAGTTGCTAAGTCTTCTTTTTTCACCAAATCTGCGCTTGCTGTCGCAATTAGTTCGTTAACGCGGTCTAAGCAAGCATTGAGTCCGGCTGCAAATTCATAACGTGTCATTGCCCGACTGCCTCTAAAGGTTCCATTTGGATACCCAGCAATACAACCATACCGTTCAACTAGGGACTGCAATGCCTGAAATGCCCAATCTGTTGGTTGAACATCAGAAAGTTGATTGACATTTGTCACTTGACTCATATCGGATGTGCTTTCTTCTACCTGGGGCTGAATTACGTTTGCGGATGTATCGCTTAAAGCAAAGGATGTTTCTGCGTTTACTTTATGGGTGACTAAAAGTAACAAACTTAACAGGCTGAATCCAGAAGTAATTGTATTAGTCAGTAATTTTTCAGAAACTTGGATTACAGTGTTTTTTTGAGACATTTTTGAATTTTGCATTTTGTTACCTATCTCATTAATGAATGTTTTATTTCCGAAAAAATCACAATTTTTGGCACTTTAAAAATAAAGTGTCTGTGAGAAAAAAAGCTTATTTGGAGACAAGAATATTATCTAATAAAAGTAGCTACAAAAAACATATGAAATTTAAAAAAAAAGTTAGTCTAGCAATTATACCTGAATTATGAGAAGTGAAAGTCCAAGATTCCAGACTTTTCCAATAAGTCGGGAATCTTGTTTCTCAGGAATGTAGGAATACTATAATCAGTACAAAAGTACTCAATACAGCAAGTTATATAATACTTTCAAGGCTAGAAACCGGGTTTTTTAGAGAAACCGAGTTTCTAGTTTTTTAGTACTTACAAAAAAACGTTAATAATTGCCAAAATAATTAAAATAAATCTAATAATTTTGCAACTGTTTGCACATCCTTGTCACCGCGTCCAGAACAGTTAATCACGATTCGGGGACTACTACTTAGTTGCGGACAAAGAGTTTCTAGGAACGCGATCGCATGAGATGTTTCCAGTGCGGGAATTATTCCTTCTAATTGCGACAATCGTTTAAATGCTGCTAGCGCTTCACGGTCGGTAACGCTGTAATATTCAGCACGTTTTAGCTCTTTCAAATAACTGTGTTCGGGACCAACACCAGGGTAATCTAAGCCTGCACTGACCGAGTGTGGCTCAACAATTTGTCCGTCCTCATCTTGCAAGACATAACTCATTGCCCCGTGTAAAACACCGACTCGACCAAGTGTTAAAGTCGCCGCGTGTTTGTTAGTATTAATACCTTCACCCGCCGCTTCAATACCGATTAAACGCACAGATGATTCCCCGACAAATTCATGAAACAGTCCCATCGCGTTGGAACCACCACCCACACAAGCAAGGAGAATATCGGGTAATCCACCCCATTTTTCCATTGCTTGGCTGCGGGTTTCCTGACCAATTATCGCTTGAAAGTCTCGCACTATCATTGGGTAGGGATGAGGTCCAGCTACGGAACCTAAAATGTAATGAGTAGTTTCTACATTCGTCACCCAATCCCGAATTGCCTCACTAGTGGCATCCTTAAGGGTTCCCGTTCCCGCTTCTACAGGGCAGACTTCTGCACCCATCAACCGCATCCGAAACACATTTAGGGCTTGTCGTTCCATGTCGTGGATGCCCATATAAATCAAGCATTGCAAACCAAAACGGGCACAGACTGTCGCAGTTGCTACACCATGCTGACCGGCTCCAGTTTCGGCGATAATCCGCTGTTTACCCATGCGCTTGGCAAGTAGGACTTGAGCTAAGGCGTTATTTATTTTATGAGCGCCTGTATGATTTAAGTCTTCTCTTTTTAAGTAAATCTGCGCTCCTGTACCATCTGGTCGGGCATAATGCTGGGTTAGACGTTCGGCAAAGTAAAGGGGAGTAGCGCGTCCCACGTAGTCGCGTAACAGTGAGAGGAGTTGATTTTGAAAATCTGAGTCGTTACGGTATTTTTGATAAGCCGCTTCTAATTCACTCAAAGCTGGCATTAAGGTTTCAGGTACATACTTGCCGCCAAATTGACCAAACCGTCCCAGGGTATCAGGTTGTTGTGAAGTCGAAATATTCGCAATTTGAGTGTTGAGTAACATGATTTCTTGTATTGATAAAAGGGAAAAAGAAAGAAAATTGATTATGCGTTGTGCGATATACGAATTTGGAGACGCGATATATCGCGTCTCTACATCTTTTCTGGAGATGTGTAATTTTAACTTGCAACACTTACTACTGAAATTGAGGCTTTCAAATCGTGGCAAAAATCTGCGATCGCTCGCAGTCCGTTATATGGTGTCGATTCTCCTAAGCGTTGGACGAAGGCACTTCCAACAATTACTGCATCTGCACCCCATTCTTTAACTTGACGGGCTTGTTCTGGGTTGGAGATACCAAAACCAACGGCAATTGGCTTCGAGGTGATACTGCGGATTTCCTGGATTACATCTTTAACCCGCGTTTGCAATTCGGAACGGACACCTGTAACACCAGTCACGCTGACAAGGTAGATAAATCCACGCGATTGACGTGCGATCGCTTGTATTCTTTGTTTGGGTGTGTTGGGTGTCACCAGTAATATAACTTCAACCCCCGCAGCATCTGCACGCTGTAGTAAATCATCTGCTTCTTCTAAAGGTAAATCGGGTACAACTAAACCAAGGATTCCAGAATCAGCAATTTTTTGGAGAAACTGGTCAACACCTAAATTTAAAATGGGGTTGTAGTAAGTAAACAGGATTATAGGCGACTTTAACTTACGGGTGGCTGACTGAGCTATTTGTAAAACATGATTTAAACGGGTTCCCTGGTTGAGGGCACGAGTCGCAGCGGCTTGAATTATAGGACCGTCAGCTAATGGGTCAGAATAGGGAACACCCAATTCAATCAAATCTGCACCATTTGCCTCTAAAATTGATAAAGCTTCAACTGTCGTCTCTAAATCGGGGTCGCCAGCTGTAATAAAAGGAATTAAAGCACATTGTTTTTTGGCGCGTAAAGATTCAAAGTGTTCGGAAATAGAAGCCATCTTAATTAATTTTGTGAGAATCAACAATTAGTTAATAGAGGAAAGGAAAAACAAAATATGCAATGGAAGTTAAAAGTTAGGAGTTGGGAGTTAGGAGTTGGGAGTTAGGAGTTAAGAGTTGGGAGTTAGGAGTTCGGAGTTAATAATTTTAAAACTATTATTAATTACCATTACCATTACCCATTACCAATTACTCATTGACCGCGAAGCGCTTTAACAGCTTGCTCCAAATCAGCTTGTTTGACTAAAGACTCTCCAATCAAGACTGCTTCAGCCCCGGCTTGGGCGACAAAATTTAAGTCAGCAGCGGTGTACAAGCCAGATTCGCTGACAGTAGTAATATCTAAATGACTTAACTTTTGCCGACGTTTTGCTAACAAGTATTTAGTCGTTCCTAAGTTCAAAATAAAGTTTTCTAGATTGCGATTGTTAATTCCCACTAATTGCACGTTTGATAATGCCAATACTCGGTCTAATTCAGTTAAGGTATGCACTTCTACTAATGCAGTCATACCCAAGCTTTGAATAATTACCAGAAATTCTTGCAGGGTTTGGTCGGGTAAAATAGCAGCAATGAGTAATACAGCATCAGCACCATTAACTCGTGCAAAATAAATTTGATAAGGGTCAATTATAAACTCTTTGCAAAGTAACGGTAATTTGACGTTACTTCTAATTAGCCGCAAATTCTCAAAACTTCCCTGAAAAAATTTTTCGTCTGTTAATACAGAAATACAGCTAGCACCACCTCTTTCATAAGCTTGGGCAATTTCAATCGGTTCAAAGTTGGCGCGAATTACACCTTTAGTGGGTGAGGCTTTCTTGACTTCTGCAATAATACTGGGTTTGATGGAATTTTGCCGTAGGGCATTTAAGAAATTTCGCACAGTCGGAGCAAGATTTAGCTGAGATTTTAAATCTGTTAAAGTTAATTGCTCTTTCATAACAGTGACTTCTTGCTGTTTCTGCCAAACAATTTCTTCAAGAATATGGTGCGGTTTGGTTGATTGTATTGTTTTTTGTTGGTAATTGAACATACTTTTATAACCATTCTCACTCGGATTGTTGAAAAATCATTACCTCAGCCCCCTTGGACTAGGGTGGTGTACGCAAGTCTTTTAAAGTTGCTTTGTACAATTTCGATCCCCCCTAACCCCCCTTTTGAAGGGGGGAACAAGATTCAAAGTCCCCCTTTTGAAGGGGGATTTAGGGGGATCGAAGGATATGCGTAGAAGACATCCTCAGAAGGGAGAAGTTACGATACCATCGTTGAAACTAGAGATGTAAATTCACGGACGACATTAGTCACAATTGTTAATCCAACTCCTCCAGCTAAAGTCATGATCGATTCTGGATGAAATTGGACGGCGGCGATTGGTAAAGTTTTATGTTCAATGCCCATAATTACCCCATCTTCAGACATGGCTGTAACTTTTAGTTCTTTTGGTAGGCTTTCCTGTAATGCATACAAAGAGTGATATCTACCAACTTCAAAGGATTCCGGTAAGTTTTTAAAGGTAACAGAATCTGCATCCATAATAGATACCTGGGATGTCTTGCCATGCTGGGGATAATCTAGAACTCCTAGTTTTCCACCGTGTGCCTCGACTATTCCCTGTAATCCCAAACACACGCCGAATAAGGGAATATGCCGTTTTTTGCAAGCGAAGATTGCATCGCTAAGATGAAAGTCACTCGGTTTGCCCGGTCCGGGTGATAGTACAACTAAATCCGGCTTTTCTTCATCAAAAACCGATTCTGCAAAACCATGTCTTAGTGTTGTCACTGTGGCACCAGTTTGCCGGATGTAATTAGCGAGGGTATGAACAAATGAATCTTCATAGTCAATTAGTAAGACACGTTTACCCGCTGCTGGATTTGCTTCCTGAATCCCAAGTGACAATGTTGACACTGCATTATGGGTTGCTCGATTGAGTGTTTGAAATAAGGCACTAGCTTTAGTAAGAGTTTCTTGGGCTTCGGCTTCTGGTTCCGAGTCGTAAAGAACTGTTGCGCCGACTCGCACTTGGGCAATGGAATCTTTGAGTCGAATAGTCCGTAAAATTAAACCAGTATTCATGTCGCCTTTGAAGCTTAAATGTCCGACAGCCCCACCATACCAACGTCTGGCACTGCGTTCGTTTTGTTCTAAAAACTGCATGGCTGAACGTTTTGGTGCGCCTGTTACCGTTACTGCCCAGAGATGGGTGAGGAATGCATCTAAAGCATCCGATTCCGGTCGCAGTATACCTTCCACATGGTCTACTGTATGGATCAAATGACTATACAATTCAATTTGACGGCGACCGATAACCCGCACAGAACCTGGTTCACAAATCCGCGATTTATCGTTACGGTCTACATCAGTACACATGGTTAGTTCGGATTCATCTTTGCGGGAGTTGAGCAGCTTTTGGATTTGCGCTGCATCATCAATTGCAGTCAGTCCCCGACGGATTGTACCACTAATTGGGCAAGTTTCAACACGTCTACCGTCTACACGCACAAACATTTCTGGAGATGCACCAATCAGGTATTCTCCACCCAAATTAAAAATAAATCCATAAGGACTGGGGTTAATCTCCTTGAGAGTTTTGAATAATTCAGTCGGGGTTTTTTCACAAGGTTGAAAGAAGCTTTGACTGGGAACAACTTCAAATAAATCGCCGCGTCGGAAGTAATCAAGGGCTTTGACGACTTGTTGTTCGTATTCCCCTGATGCATGGTCGGAGGTTTGAGTAACACCCAGACGCTTACCTCGGTAATCCATTATTTCTCCAGTACGGGGTAAATCCCTAGTGCTACCATTTTTGGTCACAAAATCGTACTGGACTCTAAACGCCTGTTGTAGGTGATAGTCAACAATTAATAATTCATCAGGTAAATATAATACTAAATCTCTTTGGTCTGATTCACGTTCCAGACGTTTTGGCATTTGCTCAAATTGGAAAACCAAGTCATAGCCTAACGCACCGTAAAGCCCCAAATTCTCATCCAACGAACTGTAAAATGCAGATATTATCTCGCGTACAACGCTAAAAACAGATGGTTGCTTGCTGCGTTCTTCTTCACTAAAGAGGCTCGAACTTTGTTTAACTGAACCGATAATGCTGTTATTTTCTTTCGTTATATTTTCAAGATATACTTGGTCGTAAAACAGATCCGCCAAATAATCGAGTAAAATCTTGCCTCGCTCATTATGTGCCGTAATCGTGAAAGTGCGATCGCGTGTAACTAGTTCCAAAGGCGGATTGACAAAACCAATTGCCCATCTTTTATATCTTCCTGGGTATTCATAGCTACTCGCTAGCAAGCCGCCTCTTTGCGAATCTAGACGCATCAAAACCTCTTCAATCGCTGAATCGATGGAAGTATTAGTGACGGAACGCGATATAAATATTCCGCCTTGAGTTGTATAAGATTGCGTATCAAATTGCATCATTTTTGCCCTCTAAGTAAAATTGGGAATTGGAGACTTGGTGGCTAGGATTAAATGGTCATTACCTGCGGAGCGGGTGAAGTATCTTAATTCATCATTTTTTTATTATGGGTAAATGTGCCGCGATTAACTGCCTCTTGTTATATAGGCATCATGAAATTGAACTTATGCAGTTGTAAAAATAATTTATTGAACATTAAATCTGTTTCATTTATTTTGAGGGGTTGCTGCTGGGTTCGCAAACCATGCAGGGTTATTCGGTAATTCAAGCCAAAGTTCCATTGTCGCAGATGTTCGGTTACTCGAATAGTTTGCGATCGCTTTCTTGCAGTATGGCAACTTTCACAATGGAATTTGCTGAGTATCGATGAGGAAGTAGGGAATAGGGAATAGGGAGTGGGGAGAGGTGTAGGAAGAAACCTTCCTATCTCCCTTATCTCCCCTATCTCCCTTATCTCCCCTATCTCCTCTTCCCTCTACTCCCTACTCCCTACTCCCTATCTCCCTCACTTTTCAGTAGCGATAATATGCAAATCGATCTTTTGATGCCTAATTAATGCCATCAATCGTTGCGTGAACGAACCTTTCAGCCATTTTTTCCATCGAGGTTGCTGACTTTCACCAATGACAATTTGAGTAACGTGATAATTCGCTGCAACTCGAGCAATTTCTTGGGCAATATTGTGACTCTTAACATGCAAAAATTCTCCCCCAAACTCTCGACAGAGTTTCTCGCACATATCGACGTGTAAACTTTCTTCTTTGGTCAGGAAACGTTCGGGGTCTGCGATGAACACTGCATAAAGCCTAGCATTCATATAACTAGCAATCCGTCCACCCCGACGTAACAATTGTACTGAGTTAGGATAAGTAGATATACATACCAAAACTCGTTCGTGGATATTGCAACTCTGTCCAACTGAGGTAGAAGTATTTGCGTCTTCCTCTACTGTATCGGCGACTTCGCGTAATGCCAATTCTCGTAGAGCAATGAGATTGCGACGCTGGAAGAAGTTTCCTAAGGATTGCTCAATTTTATTTGAGGCATATATTTTTCCGTCACGCAACCGTTCTTCTAAGGTTTCTGGTGTAACATCAATCACAACTACCGCATCAGCTTCATCGAGTAAACGGTCGGGAATGCGTTCTCGCACCACAACACCCGTAATTCTCGCCACCATATCGTTCAAACTTTCCAAATGCTGAATGTTGACGGTGGAGTATACATCAATTCCGGCTGCTAAAATTACTTCTACGTCTTGGTAACGCTTTTCTCGCTGCGAACCAGGGACGTTGGTATGGGCGAGTTCATCAACTAAAACCAGTTGGGGCGATCGCTGTATAATTGCATCCGTGTCCATCTCTTGTAAGGTGACATTCCCGTGAATGCAGCCTTTTCTAGGAATAACCTCTAATCCTACAGCTTTTGCGGCTGTGTCTTTGCGTCCATGAGTTTCCAAGATGCCAATGACAACATCAGTACCATCTTGCTTGAGAAGGTACGCTTCTTCAAGCATTTTATAAGTTTTACCAACACCGGGAGCCATGCCAATAAAAATCTTATGCTTTCCGCGTCGGGCAGAGCGAATGTAGAAACTGTCAGGGGATGGGGTTGAGGGATGCATTATGTTCGTATTAGGAATTGTTGCGAATACAATTCGACATCTATATCTTTATTATTCCGCATCCCAATTAAATTGATAGGCATCCACTACGATTGACTTTTATCTGCTTCTTTCTGCGCTGCTTGGCTATACTGCTTGTACAACTTCGTCCGAATTTGAGCTTCTTGATAGCGGCTGTGACTGGGTGAAACTTTTGCCATTAAATCTGAGGCACGTTGCCAGTTAGCAGCCAATTCTAACCATCGAGTAGGTGTTTTCGCCTTTTTACCGACTAACGCAGCTTGATTCGCAATTCTAACTGCCGCCGCAAAATAATCTTCTCGATCTGGAGAACTATATTGATTTATTACTGTAAGTGATTTTTCTTTTTCTGACTGGCTGGGATTTTGCGATTCTAATTTGGCTGTAGGTTCGACAGACATTGAGGTTTCCGGTCGAATTGACAATTTAAATTTATCGCCGAATAAAGCATACACAGCCAAGCCGACCATAATGAAAAATAAGCATAGACTCGTACCGAGTAATATCCATCCCCAGGCTGAATTTTTAGACTGATTTTGTTTGCTAAGTACTAGCGCTCTTGAGGAGTGTGGCTGCGGTTTGAACGTCGGTTGAGTTTTTAGTAAGCTTATTTTCGCGGCTTCTGTTTTCCGTTCTTGAAAATCTTTGATAAATTGTTGGAAAATACTGGGTTTTTCGAGAGTAATTTCCTCCGCCCACAGTAATTGATTATCGGGGTCGCGGTTAATTTCGTCTAACCAAAGCAATTGCTGTTCGCGGACAATACGACAGTTGATGTTGACTCGGTAAATATGTCGCGGTGCAATCGATTTGAGAATTTCATGAATTTGATTGACTAAAGCCGATTGGTCGATTTTATGGTCGGCACTTGTCTCGCAAAGAAGTTGCAAGATGCCATCATTAAATACTGCTCTGGTTCTGACACCTGAATTTGTCAGCCGTTGATTCAGCAATTGAATAATTGCTGCAACGCTGCCTTGTTGCGCTTGCCAGAAGATATCGTTAATCCGGTCTACCATCATTGGTGGTTTAGTAATAGCCCTTTAACCTTGAATAGTTAACAAAATAATTAAGTACATTTGGGATAGCCTGTTCCTTGATTGTATGAGGAAAAACTTAATGTTGCCAGAGTAGAAAATCAAGCTTTTTTCCTTGGGTTAGCAAAGAAGTTTTTTAGACAACGATTATTTTACTACTTTTATATCGAGCTTGCACCTTTTGCGCTATTATCTAGCCATTTCTCATCCAGTGGGATGAGCATCCCAAACCGTCAGAATCAGACATTCAAACGTGGAATTGCGATAAACCGTGACTGTACGAGAGCGCGGTTCGTGGTTTGTTTCATTAATTTAACCCAGTCGTGGGGTCTAGATTCCCGACGCACGTAAAAGTTGTCGGGGATCTGGGCAAGAGCGCTCACTATCAAAACTAATGAAACCGACCCGACTACGCTTTGGTGCGCTATCTTAACAAATATTTTTGTTTATAGCAATCCTATCTGATTTATGAAAAACCTTTTTTAAATACCACAGAGGCGCGGAGAACACAGAGGTAAGAGTTAGTCCGAGAATTTCACTTCGGGATTTAGGATTGCTATATTACATCTATTTATAGTCGGCTACTAATTTTTCAAACCACAAATTACCGGAAAAGTAATCTGCCATTTTGTAGTGTTTTGTTAGTTAACAATACACGTAAGTATATTAATATGCCGCTCATCGAACAAGTTAAAAAAGTCTGCTCGCGTCTTGCTCCTCTTGGATGGCGCGATTTACTCCTTCAGCACGGACTCGATATTTCAGCTACAAATTTACAGCCGGAATTGAGCAAAGAATTACCTAATATCAATCGGCAAATTCCAGGATTTGAAGACTTTGCCTGGGAAGGACAACGCGGTATTCAAGCGGGATTTCCATCTCGGAGTTTGCTGTTTCATGCTTTGGCATCAAGCAATGTCACCAAAGGAGTTTCGGTTGATTTGCAAGGATTCCCTACACTTGCCGAACTCGAAACAGTTGAAAATTATATTTACGGTATTCAACCACCCTCAATCCAAGAATTGCGCGTTCGTGCCCAAGGACAACCGTTAGCAATCGTTGTTTTTGCTAGCGAATATCGTCCCGCACCGGAAACTGTTCACCGCAAACATGCAGACATGTGCTTTTCTCGAACTGGCGTAGCGCGTGTGGGAACTGCTGAACCCTTGTACATTCCCAAACAGCGAGGATTTTTACCATTTGTAGAAGGCAACCAAACAGCGTTTCGCGTCCTACCCATCCATTATTCTGCCTATATCGCCGTTCAGAACCGAGGTAATCGAGACTTGTTCGGTCCGATGCGTTTTCAACCCGAAGATGCAAATCGTAACTTCTGGGTTCCCCTGCACAAACTATTTAGCGGTACAGAATGCATTCGCGGCTTAAATTTACAGTTGACATTTAATGCTCGTCATGTTAATGAGAAATTGCGCCGGATTCATTTAGTTCTTAAAAATGCTGGCTGGAAAGAGCCTGATATCAGCAATCCACCATTTATCTTTAGCGATGGAATTGCGGAATTGACCACAAATGCCGACTTTGGCACGGGGGTATTACTACCTGTTGTTCGCTCCAGCTTAGTCGAAGTTGCCACATATAAAGGTAAACCTCTAGCTTACAAAGTTCCCCCTGCAAGTCCAACTCTATCTTCGAGTCTTTTGATTCCCTCTGAAGGAGAAAACCGACACGCACCTGAATATGTCCATGCACGACATCGGCTATTAGCCAACGGTGAAATAGAAAATCTTAACAATCTTGTTGATGTTGAAAATGAAGTCAGAAAAGGAGGTTACGACGCGCTACATTACATCGATTTTACTGGAGATGGTTGGGTAGAAGCAACATGCCCGGAATTGGCAGTTGATATACCCCGCAATATTCCTGCGTATTCGCTGGTTACAGCACCCGATTTTTTCCCTAACTGCGACCAACGCGAACTTTTAGACTGGACAGAACAATCAGTACCTAGCGCAATTCGTCAAAATCTCTGGAGAGTTCCACCAGAATCGTTAGCTGACGACCGCATTGCACCAAATATTCAATTGAAGGGGGCAAATTTCCGTGCTGAAGATAAAACGGTGACGGCGATTGTTAGCTTGCCGTTGAATCGTGTTAATGTACGCCAGACTACTTTGAACGTGACTGAAACTGCTCGTAATAGTTATTTACCTGATAGTGCGGCTGGATTCTTTGCCCCTGGTTGGGATGTTAGCCGCGATCGCACTCCCAACGGTGTCGAGCATTTAGCTGCATATGGCTTGGGTAGCCCGTTTCCTGAAGATTCTAAGTTGTGTGCGGCTCTAAGTACATTTTGGCCCGCAGTTGCCCCTGATGCTGCCCGGACATTTTCACCGAATCCCAGCTGGCCTACTGTCAGCCCGTTAACTGATGAAGAAATTGGTCAAGTTGGCAACCTACCTTGGGATGGCGTGCCGGGACCAAAAGTTGTTGTAAATAATGGTAAAGTTCTAGTTGAATATACTGATTTTGCTCATGCTGATTATGTTGAGAACTCCTTACAGAAAAAATTCTCGCTTTCGCTGACAGGTAAAGTTGATGTGCGCGAGTATGAAGGCAGAGTTTTAGCAATGGCAAATGTTTATCGCGTCTTGGGTATTACCAACGCACAACGCGGAAGTTGGAGTGTATTATCGTTCCGCAGCGTCACAGCTACAGATACAGAATTACAGCAAGCACAAACTCAAACCAGGACAAGACTTCAAGGCAAAATTTACCGCTTTGATATCTACCGTCCGACTACGACGCAACCTCGTCCAGTTCCTAACAACCCGCGCAAATGTGTAATGGAAGTTAATGAATTAGTAACTTTATTTGTTACTCCTCTCAATGCTTTACTCAAGCCCAGAAATGGTACTTGGTCAAGCAGACGTATTTAGTCAAGAAACCAGTTTGTAGGGTGTGTTAGCGCTCTTTGTAACGCACCATCCCATATTTTTAGTGCGTTAGTTGTAAGGTGCGTTATTATTCGTAACCACTTACTGATAAGCTGTTACGCTTTTAACTTGCACTAGGGATACCCATCCCACAAGAATTAGAATAAATGAGTTTTTGCATAAACGATTGTTAGCTTATTTCGGTGGGTTACCAAGACCGCTAACGCACCCTACAATTAGTTTTCTCTACATCTGAAAATTGAGGTTTTAATAAAGCAATGATATTTGATGTAATTATTATTGGCAGCGGTCCAGGTGGTAGCGCTACTGCAATTCAGTGTGCTAATCAAGGCTTAAAAGTTGTATTAATCGAAGCAAAAGCATTTCCGCGATCGCATCCTGGTGAAACATTACATCCAGGTATCGAACCGCTTTTAAAGCAACTTGGTGTAGCTGATTCGGTTCTAAATGCTGATTTTTTACGACACAAAGGTAACTGGGTAAAGTGGGAAGGAGAACCTAAGTTTGCCGCTTTTGGACAAAAAGACTCGGAAGTATGGTTCGGGTTTCAAGCTTGGCGAGCAGACTTTGATAATATTTTACTTAATCAAGCTAGAAGTTTGGGTGTTCAAATTTTGCAACCCTGTCAAGCTAGTAGTTTATTAATAAATGATGGTATTATTAGCGTTGAAACTTCCCAAGGAGTAATTCTTGCATCTAAATTAGTTGACGCATCCGGAGGTAATCATTGGCTTGCGCGACAGTTAAATTTGCCGATTAACTATCATTCACCGCGTCTCATTGCTTATTACGGTTATGTACAAGGTGAATGTCCCAAACGCGACGAGGCACCAGCGATTATTGCTTCTCCCAATGGTTGGACTTGGACTGCGAAAGTAAAACCTCAACTTTACCAATGGACGCGGTTAACTTTTGATGAGCAGATTGAAAAAAATTGGCTTCCCGCAGAATTTCAAGACTTAAAAGTTGAACAAAAAATGCGTGGTGCTGATGTTACTTGGCGCTCTTGTTCGCAACCCGCAGGAAATGGTTATTTTATGGTAGGTGATGCTGCAATGGTTCTCGACCCAGCATCATCGCATGGTGTTTTGAAAGCGATTATGTCGGGGATGATGGCTGGACATTTAATTGCATCGGAATTCTTAAAGAAAATTACCGAACAGCAAGCGGTTTTACATTATTGCGAATGGATTAATAATTGGTTTCGTAATGATGTCGAGCAATTAAATCAACTTTATGGAATGTTGCCAAATCCACCTTCTTGGATTTTAAATAAATATATATTGTAGGGGCGGGGAACCCCGCCCCTACATGTATGATAATTTTTGTAAGACGGTATAACATACAAATATGGATAATATCTCTGACATAATTATCGAAGCAAGCGATGAAAATACATTACCCGACCAACTTGAATCGATTTACCAGCAACATCGCAATCGCGGTCATAAACTTAAAATAACTAATGCTCTCGCATCGAATCCGAATGCGAGTATTGAATTACTCAAACAATTGTTTATTAACGAGCCAGGAATGGCAAATATTGTTCTTGAAAATCCCATTTTACCGCTATTGTTATTGGAAAATTACGAGATATTAAAAAGCTGGACGATAGAAGGTAGAAATAAAATATTTACATATAAGCAACCATCAAAAGAACTACAAAAAATTGGCTTGTCAACAAATGATAAAAGTGTTTGGTTGGAGCTTGTCAAATTATCATGGACGGATATCGAAATAATTGAAGCGATTGCCAGCAGTTTTGATTGGCATGAAAAAAAGAACCATCAATACCAAAATTTCTACATTAAACAACATATTGCTAAACATAACAGCACGAGTGCAAACACACTTATTAAAATTATCAGAGACTGCGATGACGATAACATTTGTCATCTGGCATATGCTAATGCCGTCAAGAATCCTAACAAAAAGCTTGAAATTGATAATTACTTTACCAGAAACCCACTCTCGCAACACGATTGGGTTATAAGTATTACCCCTAAACTCGAATCATTTATCGCGCATCGACAAGCTAACAAAAAATTTGAGATTCAAGACGGTAATATGTTAATCAATTTTGATAACTATCAAATTAAGATACTTACTAGTATTAATATTATTAGTTTTACTACCAAAGATAGAATACTTTTTGAGTATTGTAGCGAGTCGAAGACCGTTTATTGGTGTTGTTTATCATCCGAAGATATGATAGTTATTGAGAATAGTTTGATACAATTTTAATAAACTTAGGACTTACGCAAAGCCCCCCGATCTTCGGGGGGTTGAGGGAATCTCCAAGGGCTAGAACGCTTTAATGCGCGTAAGTCCTAAATTTAACCGAGCGCTTTCGCTATTTCAATGCCTAACTGTTGGAGCGTTTTCTCCCGCACGAAATCGCTTGCCGCACGGGCTGATTCGGAAAGTATAGTATCGGTATTGGGGGTTAGCTTTAATGCGCCACCCAAATAGCCCAAAGATTTACAGTAAGAATCCGCTAAATTGGTGGATGCCAATCGCTTAACATAGGCATGGTTACCTTTCTTAAAAGCATTCATAGCATCAACGTGTAGCGGTGTTTGGGGTTCGCCCAACACTATTAGAATTGCATCAACTGCCAATGTAACGTTATCTATTGTTAGTTCGTTTATCGTAGTAAGTTGCATTTGTTAATAGTCCCTATTTCAAGATTCAATTCCAACCAAAAGTAAAGTCTTGAATTTCAATTAGTTGGGTATCTGATAATCAAGTTACCAATGTCACTTTACCTGTCGCCAGGTCGTAGACTCCACCAACAATCTTTAACTTACCTTGCTGAACTAAACCACCTAAAATAGTTGAAGATTCAGACAATTCCTTAACTTGATATTGAACATTGGCAATAATCGAATTTTTTTCAATATCTCCAGTTTTTTTTCTGGCACTTTCGACAGCAGGCTTTATTTCCTCAACAAATATCCCAATTCTTCCAGGTAAAGGTTCATTTTTAATCGCAGCTAATACCGCGCCACATTTTGTATGTCCTAAAACCACAATTAACTGCGAACCTAATACTGCTGAGGCAAATTCTAAGCTTCCAATTGCTACTTGACTCCCGACATTACCAGCAATCCGAACTACAAATAAATCCCCTAATCCTTGGTCGAAAACGATTTCCGAAGGAACCCGCGAATCCGCACAACCTAATATTGATGCATAAGGATATTGGGCAACAGACGTTTCCAGCAAACGTGTTTTTGATTGATTTGGGTTCTCGCGTTTCCCATTAATAAATCTTTGATTACCTCGCAATAATTTTTGCAAAGCTTCATCGGGAGATACAGGTTGAGATTTCTTTTCAGGTACAACTTGAGGTTTAGATGCTTGAGCAACAACTTCTTCTTCATGCAAAATTAAACCACTTGCTGCAACTCCTGCACTTCCAATTCCAATGAGTTTCAAGAAATTACGGCGACCAACAAATCCATTGATTACACTCATGAATTACCTCAAATCTTCTAACTAAATATTACGATTAGAACAGCTAGATACGACTGCAAAAAACTTTAATACTTACATATAAATTGTGATTATATATTGCAATTTATACGCGGGTAAAGCGCAGGTCGGCTGTAAAAAAACTCGATTAACTCTTTCTTATATCCTGGAATATACCAGAACAAAGCTATTAATTTGAAGTCTTATTTGCGCTTAATATTTCTTCATAAGTACATGCGATAATAATAATCAAAATTATAAAGTTCCGTATTCCTTGCTATGATTAAAATAGAAATTAAATCACTAAATGTCCTCAGTGTAAAAACTTATTGTTTTTTATACTAATCTTTCTGAGTATGTAGCGATGTATTTATAATATGCATTTGAAATTCAAATGCATACTTGGACAACAGATTATGTGAGCGCAGCGACAAATTATAAGTCAAATTGCTCATGCTCGTAAACTTTGCTTACTCTTAATTTAATTTAGGCGGAACCAAAAGCACTTTATGCTTATATGGATAAAAGGCGATGCCCTAACTGTTTCCATCAAAGGATCGCGTAGCGTCTCCGCAGGAGAATGGTATCGCGTCCCAATCGGGTCTCGATAAAACTCGATCGGGAAGAAAAGGTTTTATCTGCAATTCAAGCGTAGTTGGATTATAAATAATTATTATTAATAAATTTTACTAAAAAATAAGGACAGGTAAATTTACCTGTCCTTAATTACTTTAAAACTTCTTAATCGGCTGATTTATGCTATGCTGATTCGTTTGTTTTATTCTTTGCTCTTTCTGCACGCGCTTGAGCTGAAGCCATAACTTCTTCCATATTTTCGAGGATTTCACCGGGGTGATTCTCTAAAATTCGCGTCGAAATTGCAACGCGACCTTTGCCTTCATCAATGTCAATAATTACAGCTTTAATTTGCTGACCAATTTGAAAGATTTTCTCCAGATTGTCGATAAACTTTTGCGTGACTTGTTTGATGTGAAGTAAAGCGCTGATACCATCCAACTCAACAAACACACCAAAGGGTTTGATACCTGTAACTTTACCTTCAACAAGTTGACCAATTTCCAACATGCTGAAGTTAGCAGAACGAGCTGCCAAGCGTTGCGATAGTACCAAACGTTTAGTGTTAGAGTCAACCTCCAAAAAGCCAGCGGTGAGAGTTTGCCCTTTGAGTGCTTCTAAATTATCGCGTTCGGTGAGATGCGATCGCGGAATAAATCCTTTCAATCCCAACACCTCGACGTTAATGCCACCCTTATTGACACCAATTACCCTTGCCTGCACAGTTTGGCTACCTTCCTGCATTTGTGTCAACTTTTCCCAAATGTGACGAATTTCTAATTGTCGTCGGGAAAGGGTAACTTGTCCTTCTGCATCCTGTTCTCGAATAATGATGAACTCTAATCGTTCTTGTAGGGGCAACACCTCTGACAAATCGGTAACTGTCCTCAAAGAAGCTTCATCGCGGGGTAAAAACGCCGATGCTTTACCACCAATATCAACATAGGCACCATCGTGGTCGATTTGAAACACTTTACCGTGGACTGCTTGTCCTTTTTGAAACTGATAATCGTGTTTTTCCAATGCCTTAGCAAAATCGTCCATTGTAAACGACGAATCGGCTTTTTGAGAAAGTTTTGTTTCTGAATCCATGACTTTTGAAGTGAATTGATATGCGCGTTATTGGGAAGTAGGGAGTAGGGAATAGGGAGTAGGAAATAAGGTGTTCAACAAATACTATGCGAAATTATTCATTTTTATTACCCCTTAACCCTTACCCCTTACCCTTTGCCCTTTACCCTCTCCCACTAACTAAGCTGTTGTGCAAACAGTTGCTTGACTTTTTTCCAAGCATCGTTTGCAGCTAATGAATTATAACTGGCACGATGGTCGCAGAAAAATCCATGTTCAGCTCCATCGTAGCGAAAGACACGATGGGGAATGTTACATTTTTCTAACTCAGCTTCGATTTGGTTGACTTGTTCAACAGGAATGCTAGTGTCGTCCATGCCAAAAAAGGCGTAAAGCGTGCCTGCAATCTCATGCGTATGGCTAAGAGTAGCATTACCCCCTCCAGGTGTGGCAGTAGCGATTTGCGTGCCGTAGAATGAAGCAGTGGCTTTGATATCTGGTAATGTTGCGGCAAGATATGCTACATGTCCCCCAAAGCAAAAACCGATACAGCCAAATCCATCTTTTTTAACATTCGCGCTCGTTTTTAAGTAGTCAATTGCAGCTTGAATATCGCTCTTTAGTACGTTTGCTTGAGAGCGTTCCCAAGCGTACTTTTTGCCTATTTCAATCGCTTCTTTTGTGTATCCAGTCTCATAATTTGGGGCTAGACGCTCAAAAAGTGCGGGTGCAATCGCAACGTATCCTTCACGAGCAATCCGTTCGGTTACGTCACGAATGTGCGCGTTGACACCAAAAATTTCCTGTAATACTACTACAGCTGGGTAAATACCTGGAGTGCTTGGCTGTGCCAAGTATGCCGCGATTGGTAGTCCTGTTTGCGATTTAATAATTGAAGTATCGATTGCGCTCTCTGTCATAATAGTTTTTACTAGTATCGCGTGCCTGTAAAATGGATTATTCTGCAAGCGTATTGGGGGTTGTCTCCAATCAAGTTACCAATTTCCGGCATTTATTTTATTGGAAATTTCGACTAATTTCGATTAAAACAGTTCAATGTATAAATAAAATATTCAACAAATGGTATATGCAGCTGGTCGCATTGTACTAGTCTCTAGGAGCAATTAATGATTCAATTCCGCATTCAACCAGACAGTGAAATCCCCGCATCTAACCAGCTGTTTAATCAAATTAGGTTTGCGATCGCCTCGAGGCAATATCCACCTGGATACAAGTTGCCAAGTACTCGCGCCTTAGCAATGCAAACAGGGTTACATCGCAATACAATTAGTAAAGTTTACCGTCAGCTTGAAGAAGATGGTTTTGTCGAAAGCCTTGCGGGTTCAGGTATTTACGTCCGCGCACAGGGACACGAAGGCGGAAGCCGATTGCGATCGCCGATTCTCGAACAGTACCCACTGGCGTATAAAGTAGTACAACAAGCGCTCGACGATTTACTTTCCCAAGGTTGTACCCTCACTCAAGCTAGGGAGATATTTTTGGCTGAAATTGATTGGCGATTGCGATGTAGCGCAAGGGTACTTGTCGCGGTTCCCAAGCAAGATATTGGTGCGGGTGAACTGATGGTAGGTGAACTCGAACAAGCCTTAAAAATTCCCGTACAGTTAGTAGCAACCGAAGAATTATCATCGGTACTCGAACAAACATCCTCTGCGACAGTTGTTACCAGTCGGTATTTTATTGCGGATGTGGAAGCGCTTGCAGCTCCCCAAGCCGTGCGCGTCATCCCCCTCGATATTCACGACTACGCGAAGGAAATGACCACGGTCAAAGGATTACCCAAAGATAGCTGTATCGGTATTGTCAGCGTCAGTTCGGGTATTCTCCGCGCTACGGAAGTAATTATCCACGGGATTCGCGGTGACGAACTCCTAGTCATGACTTCGCAACCCAAAGACACATACAAACTGCACGCAATTGTGAAGCGGGCACATCTAATTTTCTGTAGCGACCAAGCTAGTTATGCATCGGTTCAAGCTGCCGTTCAAGTTGTTGTTGATGATATTATTCGCCCACCTAAATTAATCCGTAGCGATAATTATATTGGAGAAAAATCAATTAATTTGCTACGACGCGAACTTGGTTTAGGGTAATAACGATTTTGGAATTTTAGATTTTGTATTTTGTATTTCTAAATTCAAAATTCTAAATCCAAAATTTTTATTACTTATTCACTTTGGCAAAGAGCGGACTGGGGAAAATGCATCATTTCACAAAAATCATATATATAGATTGCTCGTAGGGGCGGGGTCTCCCCGCCCTTACTCATATATTTATTTAGAGGATGTTTGAAAAGTATGATTTTTGTCATACTGAACGGAGCGTTCGCGTAGCGTGTCCCCTTGGGACTCAGCGCAGTGAAGCATCTCGACCCCAACGAGAGATCTGGATTCTAAGCCCTTCGGGCACGCTCCGCGAACACTTCATTTCCCAAGCGTTCAGAATGACAAATTATACTTATGCCCGACTTTTAAAACATCCTCTTAAACATGTTACTATGATATTATTAAAAATCCCTCCCAGTCAAAATTTAACCGCCGCTTCTCGAACATTAAATATTCCCAAAATTGTTGATTTTAAATATTAGTTGGAATTGCAACATTCTCGGTTGAGTGAGGTATAAAAGCCCCAGCACGCGATGCTACAACAACGGGAACCCCCCCGCACAGAACTGTGGAAAAATATTTTTAGCAATTCAAGAACTCGCGCACCGCTTTCAAATAAGTTTCCGCATCTTCTAACATTGGAAAATGTGCCGTATCTTTCATCACTACCAGTTTAACTTTATCGCTAAATGCAGCTGCGCGACGTCCCAATTCTGCCGGAATAATTTGGTCGTATTCCCCTGCAACTAATAGCGTTGGCACATTCAAATCGACAAATTCCTGTGGCATTACCTCGGCTTGATACTTACTTACCGAAGTAAAAATAGTTCCCAAAGCTGTCTCGTAATCTGCCGCTAAAAAATCTTCTAAAAAGGCTTGACGTTCGCTTGCGGGAATGGAACTACGCAGAAACCGTGCCATAAAAATACGGTCTACAAACGGTATTTTACTCAACCATTTAGGGCGAAACTTAACAACATAACCACCAAACTGATGAAATGCTGCAAAAGCTTTTTCATCGTACTCGAATACACCGCTACAAGTTAAAATCGCTTTTTCTACACGTTGTGAATAGCGGTTGAGAAACAAAGTACCAACTGATGCGCCCATCGAATGAGCGTTAAGATAAATCTTACGATTAGTTTTATTAATTTCTAGCCTATCTAGCAATACTGCTAATTCATGGGCATAATCTTCAAGTTCGTAACTTAATTCTCTAAATGCTTCAGTTTCGGCTTGTAGTGATTGCGACTCGGCAACAGCTTCACTTGCTTCAGTTACGGTAGGTTTACCCTTGGAACGTCCAAACCCGCGCATATCGTAAAGCAAACAATCAAATTTATCGGACATTGCTGTTGCGGTACTTTGCCAATACCGACAGGAACCTGCCCAACCGTGAACAAACACCATCACAGGTTTTGCTTCTGCTGATGGTTGTTTTATCCACTCGTAGTAATGTTCTACACCGCGTACTGATATATAAGCCATTGCGAGAGTTAGGAGTTATGAGTTATGAGTTATGAGTTAAGAATCGATGAACCTAAAATTTCAAATACTTATTTTTGATTCTTCGCTTCCAATCCTTAACCTACTGGTCTATGCCATTTATTTTGACATGTCGCGGCGATCGCAATCCGAGTTTCATAAAAGTTACTCGGATTCTTGCAAGGATTCTTGGAACTTCTTAAAACTTTTAACACTGGCTACTAGTAACTATTCCTAACTCCTAACTCCTAACTCTGTACGGGCGGGTTTACTAAGATTCCTAATTTTCTAATTAGATACTGATAAACCCGCCCCTTCTAACTCTATTATTCCTAACTTTTTATTAAGCTGATTCTGGTTTTGGTAACGAAGAAGGATGGATAATAAGCTCGGCGGTTGAGCGTTTCTCTACCATTTCCTGCGTGATAGCGCAACGAGTTACGTCTTTACGTGAAGGTAACTCGTACATCACATCAAGCATTAATTCTTCGATAATACCGCGCAATGCTCTGGCACCAGTTTTACGTCGATATGCTTCTTGCGCGATCGCACGCAATGCTTCGGGTTTAAACTCAAGCTGCACGTTGTCCATCTTCAACAACTTTTGGTACTGCTTGACCAAAGCACTACGAGGCTGTGTCAAAATTGCTACCAACGTTTCTTCATCTAGGGGATCGACTACTGCTACCATTGGTACGCGCCCGATAAATTCAGGAATCATCCCAAATTTCACCAAGTCGTCGGGTTCCAAATGATGCAAAGTATCGGCGATACGCTTTTCCTTCGACTGCCCTTCACCTGGTTGAACAAACCCCATTGACTTTTTGCCAGTGCGCTGTTCGACCACTTTCTCCAAGCCAACAAAAGCCCCACCACAGACAAACAAGATATTGCTTGTGTCAATTTGGATGCAGTCTTGATACGGGTGCTTGCGACCGCCTTGGGGTGGTACGTTAGCAACAGTACCTTCAAGCATTTTCAACAGTGCTTGCTGTACGCCTTCCCCGGACACGTCGCGGGTAATCGAAGGATTCTCGCTCTTGCGGGCAATTTTATCAATTTCGTCAATATAAATAATTCCGCGTTGTGCTTCCTCAACATCTAAATCTGCCACTTGCAAAAGTCGCAGCAAAATATTTTCCACATCTTCACCGACATAGCCAGCTTCGGTCAAAGTCGTGGCATCTGCAACTGCAAAGGGTACATCAAGGATTTTCGCCAGCGTTTGCGCCAAAAGTGTTTTACCGCATCCGGTTGGACCAATCAACAAAATGTTCGATTTTTGTAACTCGACGGCATCATCTGTAGCTTTACCACTGCCCTTCGATTGGATTATCGACAACCGCTTGTAGTGGTTGTAAACAGCTACCGAAAGTACTTTTTTGGCTTCTTCCTGACCGATGACATGCTCATCGAGATATTTTTTAATCTCTCGCGGTTTGGGAATCTGATTAAACGAGAGACTGGCAGAACGGGTGCGGCGTTTTTGAGGTGCTTCTGACTTTGGTGCTGGTTGTGCTGCCGCACCATTGGTGTCGAGTAACTCCTCATCTAGTATTTCATTGCACAAGTCTACGCATTCATCACAGATGTAGACTCCCGGCCCAGCGATGAGCTTACGCACCTGCTCTTGAGACTTGCCACAAAACGAACATTTTAAATGGGAGTCGTACTTAGACATACCAGCCTCGTTATTAGACAACAGTAACCTTTTCCCCTGGAGCGGGAACATCTTGTCTGGAAATGACCCGATCGATCAATCCATAATTTTTTGCTTCTTCAGCCGACATGAAAAAGTCGCGTTCTGTATCGGCTTCGATTTTCTCTAAAGATTGACCAGTGTGGTGTGCCAACAACTGATTCAACTTACCTTTATGATAAAGAATTTCTTTGGCTTGGATTTCGATGTCAACTGCTTGCCCCTGAGCACCACCAAGTGGTTGGTGAATCATAATCCGGGAATCAGGTAGCGACATCCGCTTACCAGCAGCACCTGCTGTTAGCAGAAATGCTCCCATGCTCGCGGCTAATCCAAAACATATGGTAACAACATCGGGACGGATTTGCTGGATTGTATCATAAATTGCCATCCCAGCTGTCACCGAACCGCCAGGAGAGTTGATATAAAGCTGAATATCTTTTTCGGAGTCTTCAGCATCGAGGAATAATAACTGGGCAACGATTGAGTTGGCAACGGTGTCATCAACAGGCGTGCCCAAAAATATAATACGTTCGCGCAAAAGACGCGAGTAGATATCAAAAGCTCTTTCTCCCACGCCTGATTGTTCTACCACCATCGGGACGATGTTGCTAGGACTATAATAGCCGCCAGAGTTAATTTCTAATTTATTTAAGCTATTGAGTGGGTAATTTCCCGATTGCGATATAAGCATAACAAAACCTTTGATAATTAGTGGAATAGTGGTTTGACGGTAATCGTGCCAACACCCGAAAAGAGCATTTGTCGCACTTTGATCGCGGACAGGTTTTGCATCATACGTATGTGTTAACCATTATGCCTCATCTAAATTCGTATCGTGCAAATACTAGTTGAGGGAGTAGGGAGTAGGGAGTAGGGAGTTAGGAGTTAGGAGTTTTAATTATGCTTTTACCTTTACCCTTTACCCTTTTCCCTTTCCCCTTCCCCCTTCCCCTATTCTATTCGCTTACTTGTGTAGTCTCAGAGGCTTCGGTTTGTTCGGTTGGTTCGGGTTGCACGGTTTCTTCAGTTTGTTCTACTTCTTGAATTTCTTCGGTTTCGCCTGCGTTGTCAGGTTCTTCGGCTTTTTTGAGGGAACCTTCGGGTACGAGTTCGACTTTAGTGCGTTCCAACAGCCAATCGACGATTTTCTCGGTTAGCATTTCGTTTTCGACTGCGGCAACTAGCCGATCTGGATCGATGTCTTTGTCCGCGTACTCTTGCATCAACTCGCTAACTCGGTTTTTAACTTCTTCGTTGCTAACTTCGATTGATTCGCGTTTGCCGACTTCGCGTAATGCCAGACTTCGCTTAATTCGATCGGTTGCTTCACCCCGCGAGTTTTCTCGCAGTTGGGGAATAATATCAGCTGTAAATAACTTCCGCACATCTAAGCCTTGTTGCTGCAACCGCATTGCTGTTTGGGATAGCATTGCGTCAACTTCTTGCTGCACCATCGTTTCGGGTAAGTCGATTTCGACATATTTTACCATTTCGTTGAGTAGGGCTTCTTGCTTGTTCAACCTGGTTTTGTCGTCGGCTTCTTTCTGGAACTTTTCTTCGAGGGAAGTTTGCAGCTCTGCAAAAGTTTCATATTCGCTGACTTCTTGGGCGAAATCATCGTTTAATTCGGGGAGTTCTTTTTCTTTAATTTCTTTGAGCGTAATTGTAAATGTTGCGGGCTTACCTGCTAACTCTTCGTTTGCATAAGGGTCGGGAAACTGCGCTGAAACTTCTTTGGTTTCGCCGGGATTCATCCCTACTATCCCGGTAACGAAACCCGGTATAAAGCGGTCTTCTTGTAACTCGACTTGAAAATCTTCACCTTCACCGCCCGGAATCGGTTCGGGTTCGCCTTCTTCTCCTTCGGCTTTGTTAATAACTCCCTTAAAATCAACAACTGCAACGTCACCAATTTGTGCTGGGCGACCATCAACGGGAATCAATGTTCCCATTTGTTGACGTTCCCCATCAAGAACTTGATTAACGCGCTCTGGGTCGTATTTTACTTCTTCAGCTTGAATCTCGAATTCAGTATATTTACTTATCGTTATCTCTGGTTCGACATCGACTGCCGCCGAAAATGTTAGGGGTTTGCCCGGTTCATAATTAGTAATCAAATCATCAAACGCTGACCGAAGTTGTGGTTGACCTATGGCTTGAATATTTTCTTGCGCGATCGCCGATTTGATTCCGTCTTGAATAAGTTCTTCTAATGCTGCTGCTTTGACGCGGGTACTTCCTAGCTGCTGTAACAGCACTGGACGCGGAACTTTGCCTTTGCGAAACCCAGGAATGTTAACAGTCCGACTTAAGTTCTTAACGACCTGTTCGTAAGTTTGCTTGGTGCTTTCCGGCGTAATTTCAATTTCCAGACCAATCTGGCTTTGGGGAAGTTTCTCCTGGGTGACTTTCATGCTTTATCTCGATATATTTTTCACTTCACAACTGGCAAACGTGCGATTTCTAGCTCTGATTGGCTGTATCGCTTGCAAAATAGGGATGAGTATCTTTATGCAAAAATTAAGTTTACTGCCAATATCGTCATACTTGGCATTTTTGGGCAAATAAGTTTAAAGACTTAATTGTAAAACGAACCTCCAAATAAGTTTCTACCACGCGCCCGCAGTTTGAAGTCGTCAGGTGTCACTTTTTGACGGCGCTACTTGACGGGAGCAATTGACGGCGGCACGATGCAGCCACTGGTCATAGTCGTAGGCTTTTAGGTAGCCGTGAGTTGTGATATCCTGGTTTTCAACCAGTACTTTATACCTAATATTTCTTGCTATGCACGCCGAACGCCTCTCTTAGCAATCACTTGAGCGCGTTGCTTCGCCCATTTTAGTCCATTTGAATCATATTACATTAATCCAACCCATAACGCATCTGCCGTTTGCTCGCGTCTGCAAGAGAATAGTTGTAACTTTATTAATAGATATTTTTCGGCGAAAAATTTTTATTGTATAATAATTGAATTTTATTAAAGCTTGTGTTGAGTTGATAAGTTAAGTTGCAACTGTATCAAGTCGTAAGCACAAAAACAAAATAAATGTATTAAATTGAGAAGTAAGTGGAATTATTAAAAATAATTGTATTTTTAATAAATTTTAATTGCTAAAGATTTGTATGTAATATATGAATAAGTTGTAAATATTTTATTTTAAATTCTGATTTGATTGCAATCGTATGTAAAGGAGGAAGCCTGTTTGTCAAAACCCTATCGTGTTGCCATTCTAGGAGCTACTGGTGCCGTTGGCAGAGAGTTACTAGAATTATTAGAAACCCGTAATTTTGCTCTTGCCGATCTAAGATTGTTGGCATCCGCACGGAGTGCAGGGCAGACGCTGCCCTTTAAAGGAGAAAATTTACCGGTTGAGTGCGTTAGTTCAAGCGCTTTTAATAATATCGATTTAGTGTTAGCAAGTGCGGGTGGTTCGATATCAAAAGCTTGGGCACCGAAAGCCGTAGAAGCTGGTTGCATCGTCATCGACAACTCCAGCGCTTTCCGTATGGACCCCGACGTGCCGTTGGTAGTACCCGAAGTCAACCCCGACGCAGTAGCCAATCACAAAGGGATTATTGCCAACCCTAACTGCACGACAATTTTAATGACGGTAGCAATTTATCCATTGCATCAAGTCAAAAAAATTAAACGTATCATCGCTGCAACTTACCAATCTGCCAGCGGTGCGGGTGCAAAAGCAATGGCAGAAGTGCTTTCCCAAACAAGCGCAATTTTGTCCGGCAAGGAACCCATAGCCTCCGTTTTTCCCTACCCGTTAGCATTTAATTTGTTCCCGCACAATACCCCTTGCAACGAGATGGGTTATTGCGAAGAAGAAATGAAAATGGTCAACGAAACTCGGAAAATATTTGACACGCAAGATATTAGAATCAGTGCTACATGTGTACGGGTTCCCGTATTGCGTGCCCATTCCGAAGCTATTAATTTAGAGTTTGAAACACCGTTTGACCCCGATGTGGCGCGAACAATTCTCTCAAAGGCTCCCGGAGTGAAGCTAGTAGAGGATTGGAAAGCTAATTATTTTCCAATGCCAACTGATGCTACAGGTCAAGACGAGGTTTTAGTGGGAAGAATTCGTCAAGATATGTCGCATCCATGCGGGTTAGAGTTATGGCTGTGTGGCGACCAAATTCGCAAAGGTGCAGCTTTAAACGCGGTACAAATTGCCGAATTATTGGTAGAAAGAAATATTCTTAAACCAACTACAGCAATGGTTTCGGCCACCTAAATAAATACAAATATTTTCAAGGTGATGCAAGCGCTCGTGTCAAATGGCTGGAGTCAGATTTAGTTTTAGCATTAGATAATTTATTTAATTTAGTTAGCAGAAAGTAAATTATGTACGCTCGCACCTTGAAATAAATTTGCAATTAGGTTAATAGTAAGAGACCACCAAAACATTCAAGACAAACGGTAATTAGGAGTAAAACAAGGGTGGTAGATTTTGGTAGAGTTTTAACAGCGATGGTTACGCCGTTTGAGGAAGACGGCAGCGTTGACTACGACTTAGCCGCAAAATTGGCTATACACCTTGTTGAGAATGGCAGCGATACATTAGTCGTATGCGGTACAACAGGTGAGTCGCCAGCACTGAGTTGGGATGAAGAATACCAACTGTTTAGCGTTGTTTTAGAGGCAGTCGCTGGTAAAGGATTGGTGATGGCAGGGTGCGGTTCCAACTCCACGTCAGAAGCGATCGCAGCAACTCAAAAAGCCGCTAAAATAGGAGTAGATGGTTGTTTACAAGTAGTACCTTATTACAATAAACCGCCGCAAGCGGGGTTATATCACCACTTCAGCGCGATCGCTACTGCGTCACCAGAGCTACCTGTTCTGTTGTACAACGTTCCCAGTCGTACAGGTCAAAACTTGGAACCGGAAACAGTCGCTCGGTTAGCTGAAGTAAAAAATATTGTTGGCATTAAAGAAGCAACTGGGAATTTAGACCAAGCAAGTGAAATTCGTCGTTTGACACCGTCCGAGTTTCAAATTTACTCTGGTGATGATTCATTAACCTTGCCTTTATTGGCTGTTGGGGCTAAGGGTGTAGTCAGTGTCGCTTCGCATTTAGTTGGAACGCAACTACAGCAGATGATTCAAGCTTATAGTTCGGGTCAGGTGCAACAAGCTATAGAAATTCATCTCAAGCTTTTCCCTTTATTCAAAGCTTTATTTGTTACTACTAATCCGATCCCAATCAAAGCTGCCCTCAAGCTATCTGGCTGGCAGGTAGGGTCATCTCGTCCGCCGCTTTGCGACACTTCACTCGAAGTCAGTCAAAAGTTAGAGGTAGTCTTAAAAGAACTTGATTTAATCTAAGCAAAGTTTTTTATCAGCACGAGTTAAAGTAGTAGAAGATACATATAAAAAATGTGCGTAAATTTTACCAGGTGATAGGTAAAACGTCTGTGCTACGACTGAGATAGATTGATACATTTATATGATTGATTGAAGTAAAGCCAATTTTTATTTATCGATTATTTATCGGTTGAGCATCCGCAGTATAAAGAGGTTGCTTTCATAATGACTTCATAAATATCTGGTTATTGGTCTGTAATCGAGAACCATGAGATTTTTTGTCTCAAAAACAACAAATAAACTTGTATAGAACAAGCAAAGGAGCAAATGACTAAAAACGAAACTACACCTACCCTAAAAATTATTCCATTGGGCGGTTTGCACGAAATTGGTAAAAATACCTGCCTTTTCGAGTACGAAGACGAAATAATTTTGTTAGATGCAGGATTAGCATTTCCTACCGATGGGATGCATGGGGTAAATATTGTCTTGCCTGACATGAGTTACGTACGGGAAAATCGCCACAAAATCAAGGGGATGATTGTCACCCACGGACACGAAGACCATATCGGGGGAATTGCTTTTCACCTCAAACAATTTGAGATACCCGTGATTTTTGGTCCGCGTCTAGCAATGGCGATGCTCGAAGGTAAATTGGAAGAAGCAGGAGTACGCGATCGCACCGAGTTGCGTTCGGTCAAACCCCGCGATATTGTCCGCATCGGCAAAAACTTCCTAGTTGAGTACATTCGTAACACCCACTCCATTGCCGACAGCTTTACCGTCGCAATTCATACACCGTTGGGTGTCGTTATTCATACAGGCGACTTCAAATTTGACCACACCCCCGTCGATGGCGAACATTTCGACTTTCAAAAGTTAGCCGAACACGGTGAAAAAGGCGTTTTGTGCCTTCTCAGCGATTCCACTAACTCAGAAGTGCCCGGTTTCACACCGTCTGAACGTTCGGTATTTCCCAACCTCGACCGCATCATCAGCCAAGCATCGGGAAGGCTGTTTATTACGACCTTTGCTTCGAGCGTCCACCGCATCAACATGATTCTGGAATTAGCGCAGAAGCACAAGCGTGTTGTTAGCGTCGTTGGGCGTTCGATGCTCAACCTGATTGCTCACGCTCGTAACCTGGGCTACATCAAGTGTCCGGATGATTTACTACAGCCGCTCAACGCTGTCCGTAATTTGCCCGATGATAAAGTTTTGATTTTAACTACAGGTTCTCAAGGTGAAACGATGTCGGCAATGACACGTATTGCGAATAAAGAACACCCCCACATCAAAATTCGTCAAGGCGACACGGTGGTATTTTCAGCTAACCCCATACCTGGAAATACTATTGCGGTGGTTAATACCATCGACAAGCTGATGATTCAAGGGGCAAACGTTGTCTACGGGCGCGATAAAGGCATTCACGTCTCCGGACACGGTTGCCAAGAAGACCAAAAGTTAATGATTTCGTTAACTCGTCCTAAGTTCTTTGTGCCTTTCCACGGCGAACACCGAATGTTAGTTAAGCATTCGCAGACGGCGCAAAGTATGGGAATTCCCAAAGAGAATATGGTAATTCTCAATAACGGTGATGTAATTGAGTTGACACAGGAATCGATTCGCGTTGCTGGTAAAGTACAATCGGGTCTGGAGTTAGTTGATACTTCGGGTTCGGGTATGGTTAGCGCGAGAGTCTTGCAGGAACGTCAGAAAATGGCGGAAGAAGGACTTGTTACTGTTGCAGCCGCAATTGATTGGAGTGGTAAGTTGTTGGCGAAGCCAGAACTTCACATGCGTGGGGTGGTAACAAATATTGAAAAGCCGTTGTTACTTCATTGGGTACAGCAACGTATTGAGGAGATTCTCAGCGTGCGCTGGAGTGAGTTTGTGCAAACTTTTGATGGAAAGTTGGATGTTGATTGGGGTGGTTTGCAAGGTTTGATTGAACGGGATTTGGCTCGTTCTTTACGCAAGGAGTTGCATTGTCAGCCAACGGTGACTTTGTTGATGCAGGTTCCTGAAGAAAAGCCTCCTACGGTAACTGTTACGGAAGTAGTAACGGATACCGTAACAGTTACGGATGGTAGGAGAAGACGGACTCGGACTGCGGCGCAGGTTGCTTCGTAGTATGTAAGTAGGCAATTTCGAGCGAGCAGAGGAGAACACATTGCGATGGCGCAGCGAGTTTTGTTTGCATCTACCTTGCGGGAAGACACGAACTATCTAATGCGACTTGCGCTCTAGTTTTTTTGAATGAACCACAAAGGACACAAAGGGCACGAAGGAAGGAGGAAAGTAATTTTCTTTGTGTTCTTCGTGCCCTTTGTGGTTTTATTTTTTATGCCCGATAGAATCTACTTAGTTTATTTTTGTTGTTATCTAGGAACAAATATTTAAAAATTACTTTCTCTAGTAAAGGAGATGTTTGACCGGGAAATACAGCAGTATTTATACTTGGTATAGTAATTAATCTATGCTAATACCAAATATTCTCTAAAAGTATTTTGCAAATGTCGTTTAAATACCTGTCCAATGGTAGATGTCTTTATTATAATTTCAAGAGTGTCAAGTTATCAACAAGATAGTAACACTGCACTACCCAATATCAGGAATTTGCGGTTAACTGGACGTAGATAATAAGTAGACTTTAATTCGATAAGTTACTGTTACACCGCCAGCTTGCATCTAGGTTTGAAACCAAATTCTTCTTGAAGAGTTATTTAGCAGGTTGTAGACGTTCGTTGAACAGTTCAAGACCCTCATATTTACAGAGGAGTGAACCATGAAGGTATTTGGTAATACGAAGTCAAAGATTTTTTTTGCCAGCTGGGTATCTCTCGATCGGGCGCAAACTAACGACGATATTAGTCAGCAAAACATTACTCAACAAAGCATTTCTTCCCCAAAGTTTCGTCATGACGTTTTGAAGCCGTTGCGAAAGTGGGTTGACGATATAGAAGTAAGCGATCGCAAACTCGCACACCGTCTGTGCAAGTTGATCCCCTCGCAATGTCCGTTTGAACGCGATGTCAAATTATTCGGCAAAACTCTGTTGCACATTCCGCCAATGTGCAAGCTCAATCCGTTATATGACGAGGTTGTGGGCTTGCGGTTTCGGGCGATGTGTTACCTCGCCGATAAGTGTGGCGAGGATGTTTCGCAATATTGTTAGGAGGGGCGGGTTTACCAGTGTCTAATTATGAAAATGAGGAATCTTAGTAAACCCGCCCGTACAGGGTTTACCAGTGTCTAATTATGAAAATGAGGAATCTTAGTAAACCTGCCCGTACAGAGTTAGAAGTTAAGAGTTAATTACTATCTAACAATTATTTATTAACTTTAGGACTTACGCACGAATCACGCAATTATGTACCACAGAGACACAGAGAACACAGAGTTAAGAGGGTTTGGGAGAGTTTTTGCGTAAGTCCTAAACTTATCTAACGATTATTTTTTAACAATTAATTGTTAAGGAACTCAAAAAATAGATTATACAGCAGGATAGTCATCTCGCCTATCCTGCTGTATTTTTTGGGCAGGTAAGATGCTTAATTCTTGACTCAAAAAGAGTCCCCACACATTTTTGATGCCGGGGAGTTGTCAAAACTACTTTTTCCACCTTTGAATCGCTTTCTGCGCCGTATTGTGTGCCGATGTTCCTTCTGGAACTAAAACAGCAGTACCAATTGCGGCTTTGAGTTCACCTCTGGCGGCGCGGTTGTTGGCGATTTCGAGAATTTGTTTGCTCCATTTATCAATGGATTTTTGTGCTATTTCGTATCCGGGTTCACCTTTGGGCACTTTTTTAGCGACTTCGATCGCACGGTTGTAAGTTGATGCTTGTCCGGGTTTGATTAAACCAGCAGCAGCTTCGACTAAAGTTTTATTTGTGAGATTCTGTTTGGCTTGTTGTCGCCATTGCGCGATCGCAGTTTTGGCTTTCGGATAAAGCGCTTCGTTTTCATTGATTAATTCCGCCGCTGCGATCGCTTTACCATATTGTCGCTTAAGTGCGCGTTCGCTAGCTAAGTCGAAAATCATGTTATTCCAAACTTGGATATTTACCCGTGCTTGCGGGTAATTTTTTTCGGTTTGCTTGACTTTGCGTGCAGTTGCGATCGCAGAAATTAAATCGCTGGCTTGAGACGGCGAGAGCGATAATTTATCTAGTTCAGAAAGTGCCTGTTGGCGACTTAAGGGTGCAACAGGAACAACTGATGTTGAAACAACGGGGGTTGGAACAACGGGTGCTGGTACGGTAGTTACTTGCTGCTGCGGTTTCGGTGGTGCAGTTGGGGTCGGTATTATAGCTGGTTTTGTAACTGGAGGAATGGATTGAGTATCGGGGACAGTATTGACAAAAGCGGGTTCGTCGGGAACTGTAGTTTGGGGTGGGGTATATGTTTGTTCAACGCTTTGCCCAGAATGGCTGCGGAAAAGTGCAATTACCATCAAACTCAATAGTAAAGCCGTACTGCCACCCCACAGTAATACTTGCTGCCAGTAAGGAAGACCCCTATTTGTTAATTCTTTTTGGTTGAGGTTGATTTTGGAGTTACTTGGCTCTTTGATGGTGGAAGCTGACGGTAACGGTTCCCCTTTGGGTCTAGCAGGGGGAAGCGAGGGAGGCAATTCTTGCTGAAATTGTTGTTGTGCCTGCTGTCTTGCTTGTTGAACTTGTTTAACTGGTTCTTTGATACCCGAATTTACGTATCCTTGACGAGCAAAACTAGTTTCAGAGGCATTATTAACATTATTAAACTGCGAATGGCTGTTGTGTGAATTTGGTTCCAAAACTGGTGCTGCTAGTGCCGAAGCGAACATTTCTTCAGAGACAACTAGTGCAGCAGCATCCATATCGTTTTCAAGTTCAGAGTTTCCCAAAATTACCTGCTTGCTTGAAGTTATGACAGTGACAGGGTTTTGCGTCGGTCGCCAGTAATGCTGACACAATTCCGGCGTGCGAACGCTCAGGTAGGCTTCTAACTCGCCCAAAGTTTTACCATTGCCCGAACGCAGAGCTTCTAAAACGGCTGCTGTAAAGAATCCGTGACCAAGCTCGGTACTTTCGTAGGAAAATTGTTCGGGTTGACATGAAAGAATCACAGGAATTTGCAACTCTTGGGCGAGGTCGATTATTTCTTGCCCAACATATGCATCAGCTTGGATACCGAAAGCGCGGTTAATGTCAAGTAATATCAAAACATTGACATCCGCAACCTGCAAGCTTTGCATGATTCCAGCGACTTCGATGCCAGTCTCTTCGACTAGTTCGGGGTTAGCATCGACAGACATTAAATAATCCTTGCCGTTGTGGTTAATTCCGTAACCGCTGAAGAATAACCATACTCGGTCTTGCGGTTGCCAACACGCAGCGGCAAGGTCTTCTAAGAGTAACAAAATATTCTCCTTCGTTGGAGAAGTTGGTCTATCTCCAATTGGCGATGAAGTATCGGTCATCAACAAGCACTGCTGCTCTTTAAAACCGCCATCGTTCACCAAAAAAGCTTGCAGCGCTTCGGCATCAGCTTTGGCGCAAGCTAAAGGTTGAAAGAACTGATATTGATTTATGCCGATAGCGATCGCCCAATTATTTGCCATCGCACTCTCGATTAGATTTGGTTTACAGAAATGAGCCATTTAGCGCTGAATGTATTTACCGTCAACATAACGGTGAAAATACTGATTTGCTTATGTTAAAAAACAAGGCTAACCTATGTCTAATAGTCTAGGTTATTGCCATCATTCAAGAATAATGGTTATTTTTATTACCTGCTTTTAATGCAATTTCCAGGTCATCAGTAAGGAGCAAAAAAATATGAGAAGTAGTACTCACAAACCGTTAAGCATAAACACCTTTTCAATTGAGGATTTTTTAAAGTGGTTTACAAGCTCTATGCTTTCTTTAAGAACAAGAATCCGGATAGTTAACACCATATTATTATTAGGTACTGCCGTCCCTCTATGGGTTATGACGGAGGCTTTAGCACCCGAAATAGTACAAGCTTATACTGCTCGCGCCGACATTGTTATCGACCGCTTGCCCGAAGAAACCTACGAAAACCTTCTAGTTCGCTCAGAAGCAGCCGCTCGTGCTGCCGCTCAACGCAGTTTTGACCAAGATATATTGATAACAGAAGTTTCCGTGATTATTTCGGGACAAAATTATGGAGCGATCGCACCAGTACTAGACTTAAGAGTCAACCGCCAGCAATGGCGCAATCGTCCCGACCCGAAAGTTTGGGCAACATATTATAAGACTGCGCGTAGTCTCTTACTATTCGACCAAAAAACAGTTGCTAGCGAACCCGTGAAATAAGGGAGTAGGGAGTAGGGAGTAGGGAGTAGGGGGAGTCGTGGAGGAAGTGCAAGGAGTCGAAGAAATTAATAATTCTCGACTCCCAACTCATAACTTCCAACTCCTAACTTCCAACTCCCTATTCCCTACTCCCTACTCCCCTCTTTTTCCTTTAGAATAAAAAGGTTGTCAAAAATTGCAGTATCCGCTAGTATGGCTTGTCCAAAGAAGAAAACCTCAAAATCAAAACGTGACTCCCGTCGCGCAACTTGGAGACGTAAAGCTAATGTCGAAGCACAAAAAGCTATCTCCCTCGGTAAGTCAATTTTGACCGGACGTTCTACTTTCGTTTATCCAAGCACTGAAGAAGAAACGGAAGACGAAGAGTAAGGTTAAGAGTTAAGAGTTAGGAGTTAAGAGTTAGGAGTTAAGAATTATCAATTTATGGTTATAATTCACAACTCGCCATTCCTAACTCATAACTACTAACTACTAACTCATAACTCCTAACTCCTAACTCCTAACTCCTAACTCCTAACTCCTAACT
>CAXTCQ010000035.1:0-42356 GCA_964242965.1 uncultured Calothrix sp.
CCGCCACCCCCCAACAACAAGACCCAGGGTAGATGCCCCGCCGGGACACCCCTCATATCTGACTTATATATTATCTCCTCGTATCTCAACCACCCACTCCTATCGTTACTCTCAAGGCTTTGATTATACCATCCAAGTTCTTTCCCAAAACGAAGAAAAAATTCTTCGTTATAAAACTTATTAAATTCTTCTTCATTTCTAATAAGTTTATTTCCAGTTTTTTCGAAGTAAATGCGTTTTTGCACGCTGAAACCATAAAGTTGATTAGAAGCGTTCAGCCATTTCCGGTCTATTTCTTTTAAATCCCGACAGTCGAATTTCTTAATATCTTCCGAACTATAAAAATACTCTTGGTCTTCTTTGTCAATACTATAGAGCATTAGGCGCAATGTTCGCACATCAGCTTCTCGCCATTTTTTGTATGCCAGTAAGTTTTCTAAATCATCCATAAAGTGTCTTTTTAAAGATTCAAATACTGTCTTTCGTTGCGTCTTGTTGGTTTTATCTGATAGTAAATTGAGATATTCTCGGTGAAAAGCTTCAATATTCTCTTTCGATAATAACTTATTTGGAATATTTGGGTTAAACGGGGGACTGATTTCCAAATTCCTCTGATTTTTTGTCTGTTCCTTAAGCTGATTAAAACTGTCAAAAGCTTGTTTATAAAATTCTATCTCCTTTTTATTACCATCATTTTGTTTAGCCAAAATAGCTTGAGTTCGGAGTGTAAGTATTTTGATTTGTAGAGATTCTGATGAATTGTCTTGTATAAACTGTATTTCATCAAGAGATGCTTGAGCATCTTTAAGATTCTTTTTCGCTGATTCTAAATTTTTATTTTTATTTATATCTATATTATTTGCTCTAAGTTTAAGGTTAGCATAAGCTATTCCTGTATGTAAAAGCTGCTGTCTCAATTTATAGTCTTTAATATTTACAGATTGACCTGCTTGCGAAAATAATTCTTTTGCTTCAGTATCCGACCCTTCATCTTTAAGTTGTGCAGCCAATTTAGAAAGAGTTTCTACTGTGCTAAGATATTCATTGTTTTTTACAACTTCTTTACCTTGATAAATTGCTATTGTACCTAAAATTCCTGTTAGCAATAAAGTAGAAACTAAAATAGAAGTGCCTATCCGAATCCGCTGTTTAGCTCTTTTATTTGCCTGACTTAATACCCTATTTCTCTCTTCCGTCGCTTCCCTATCTTTCTTTTCCCGTTCAATTTGCGCTGCATTTTCCTTCTTCTCAATTTCTTCTTGAATTTCCTTTTCTTTACTCGCAGCTAAAAATTGCCTATCTTGATAACTAATGGTCTTATCACTTGCCCATATTTCAGCATCTTGGAGTGCTTTACCCCGCAAAAGTCTAGATTCATCGTTACACCCCGAAGCAACCCAACCTCGAAAAGCTTCGGAATAAGGACGTAATTTTTTTAATTCTATATCAATCCAGCTTTGATTAAAAACCTGATAATAAATTGGATTCAAAACCCGTAATTTATTCTCCTGCTTTACCACTAACCCCGATAGCATTAACTCGCTTTGCTCGATGCTGTCATTATTGGTAATTTCTCCAGAAGCACGAATTTGCTGATATAACTCCAATAAATACCCCGCACGTTCTTCATTTCGCAAAATTCTGTCACGAATAGTGCGTAGATGTTCGGGAAAATCTTGCGATTCCCAATTTTCGATTATTTTTGCTTGGACTATCTGCTCAACAGTGCGAGGATTCGGTGTTTCTGACTCTTGAACCACGAACTGACATAGCTTTTGCGTCAAAAATGGTTGTCCCCCTGTCCAGTGTAATATCTCCTGGATTACTACACGGGAATCTTCTTTAGACTGCAACCCTTTTCTTAGCGGTTCCACCTCATGCAGTTGAAAACCCTTGAGCGTAATTGCTTGACCAATATTAAACGGGGTACGATTTTTATCTGCGATTAAATTACTCGGCGATGCCACCCCTAGTAAACAAAAGGTGAGACGGTTATACTCAGGATTATCGACACGTTGATTGTGACAGGCACGAATAAACGCGAAAAAATCATCGGTAGGAAAGTTGAAACTGAGAACGCTGTCAATTTCATCGATAAAAATAATCATGTTTTCGCTAACTTCAACAAGCATTACCTCTTCGATAAACTTGCGAAACCGCGTTAAGGGGGAATGTAATTGGTTTTTGTTCCACCACTCCTCTAACTCGACATCCAAATCAAAGCTTTCAATTAAATAATCTATCAAACCCACATACCATCGTTCCGGTGTCGCATCTTGGACGCTATCCCTCGATAAATCTATCGACGCACAAGCAACATTGGCATCTCGCAACCGTTGCATAGTTCGCACCCGCAAGCTCGATTTTCCCGATTGTCGGGAGTTGAGGACGTAACAGAATTTTCCTGCTTTCAGTCCTTCGTATAATTCTTTGTCTGCTTCTCGTGTGACGTAGGTGCTGGCATTTTCTGGGAGACTGCCGGAAAAAATGTATTCTTCTAGCATAAGGGAGTTGGGAGTTAGGAGTTAGGAGGGGCGGGTTGACAAAGATTTCTCATTACCATTGAGTATACTAGTGAACCCGCCCGTACAGAGTTAGGAGATGTAGAGACGCGTTCACGAAGTGTTCCCGAAGGGTAATTTCGCGTCTCTTATTGATTTAGGAGTTAGGGAATCCAACGTACAATTACAACTTGCTTGCCGAAACTATTGTATTTAGTCCATTTTAATGGACTTGTGCTATTAGCCAGCGATTTAAATCGCTGGCGGGTTGGCAGGGTATGAGCGTGTCGAATCGGATGTTGGGTGGAGCGCAGCGTAACCCAACCTACGATTATGACTCAAACAACCGAGTCAAAAACTTGTTGCACGGTTAGGTTTAGCTGCGGGAAAGTAGGTGACACGATACGGTCTGTACCCCTAAAGGGAGTCATTTGATATTCCCCGTCGATTAGTTCGCAGACAAAAATAGTCGGGACTTTCGGATTGCCGATAAATTTGCGTCCACCCAACGCGGCATAGTCCACAATCCAATACTCAGGAATACCCATAGTTTCGTAGTCCCGAATTTTATCGTAGTAATCATCCTGCCAGTTGCTACTTACTATCTCGATTACCAGGGGTATGGATTCGGGGTAAATGAGGGTGGATTGCTTTTTCCACAACGGTTCATTTTTAAGGTTGTCATGATTGATAACCAACATATCTGGTATATACGCGGACTTAGCATTAGGTGTTTTGACAAACGCGGATGCTGAAATTCGATAAGGTAGTCCACACTGCTTAAGTGCAGGCAATATTACTTCAATTAAAAAACTTATAATATCCGTATGGTCACCAGTTGCTGGGGGCATCTCAATAATGACTCCATTGTGTAGTTCGTAGCGTCGGGGTGAGTTTTCGGGATACCATTCGATAAATTCATCGAAGGTATATAGCTTTAGTTCGGCTTGTGATTGGGTTTGAGTCATAAAAGTTATTAATTTTTTTCTTCAAGGTATTTAAGCTTGCCCCGCTAAATCGGCTAGGCGTAGGTTGGGTGGAACGAAGTGGAACCCAACTATTAAATGTTGGGTTTCGCTTACGCTACACCCAACCTACAACTGTAAGGGTTTGAACACCTAACCAACCCACCAAAATTAATGATATAGACCAGCTTACTTCTACCATATTTGTAATTTTTCATAGGTTAGCTTTCCACTAAACGTGCTGAGAAGTACTGTCTGTATAAATCGCAGCTTGGAATACAGTCATTACCGGAAAGCTTCACCAACCCCAAGCTGTGCAATTTAAAGCTAACTTCCGAATCAACAGGTACGGGAAATTTAGCCATCACTACCTTTTTATACGCATCCTTGAGTCGAGGATTGTGTTGTAAATTCCACAGCAATTGACGTAAATGATTGGCAAAAATACCCTCTTCGGTTGGTGCAAGCTGTAAAAGTTGTTTGAGGGTAGTTTGCTGATTTTTCAAATTTGAAAGTGCTTGTTCTATTAAATAAGGATGTCCTCCTACCAACTCCATAAGTTGATTTACTCCTTGTTCTCCGACTTGCCCGTTTAAGTGATAACATGCAGCTACTGCTTCTACCTGGTTCGAGGTAAATTCAGGTAAATCAATCGCTAATCCAACGTTGAAGGGTGAGTAGTTGGTATCGAGCGAAGGATAAGCATCTGTGGAATGAACTACTACTAACCGCAATTTTTTCCAAATGTTGCCTACCTTGTCTCCTTGTTTGGCTGTTTCATACCAACTTCGCAGGAGTTTGCAAAATTCGGAGAAAATATCGGGGTACTCAAACAGCAGTTCAAAATTATCGATGGCAAATACGAGTGGATTTTCGATATTGCTCAATAAATAACGTTGAAAGTAACGAGTACAGTTTTTATTCAATCCATATATATCTTGCCAATGCTCCGAGAGTTTCGCTTCCATATCTAAGCTATCAGAGACATCCACACATAACCACTGTAAGAAGCTTTGTAAATTAGCGAGAACTGACTTATCCGCAAGCTTTAAATCCAATTTTGTTGTTTTATAACCCTGTTCGGTAGTATAGGAGAGCAAATTTTCCAATAGCAAAGTCTTCCCCATTTTCTGAGGTGCTTTGATGCGAATTAAGGCACCTGTATGCAAAATCGTCTCATAGCATTTTGCCTCAATTGGTGGTCGGTTGATATATATGTCTGTATCAAAGTTGTTTCCCGTGTCAAGGGTATCTACCAATCCGACCTCAGATTCTGATTCGCACGCTAAAACCTGCAAACTATCCTTCGTAACTAACTGCGGTATTAATTCCTGCGGTATTCCGGCAATCTTAATTAAACTGCAACCTAATTGATACGCAAATTTATAACCTTTACCTGCTCCCAGCGCATCGTAAAAACCCACAGCAAACTCTAATGCTGCTCTATCTTGAATCGTCTGACTCATACCCACCACATAATTAATATGTTGGGCAATTCCCTCTGCTTGAAATTGCGAGTAGCAAGCATTGAGAACAACGCACTCAACTTGCGTACTAAACAGTTGAAATAGTTGAGCTAAAGCTGCTGTATCAATTAATCTAATTTGACCGATTTCATCTTCAAAAATCAACCCTTCCTCACCCGCACCATGTCCAGAAAAATGTATAATTTGCGGCTCGTAGTCTAAAATAGCTCTGTGAATATCCCGGTATCTAACTGCCTCTGCCGTATTTATTACATATCTTTCACGCTGCTTGGAACGCTTTAAACCCTCTTTGATTTCACGCATTTCCTCATCCAATCGCAGTCTAGATGTACTGAGAGGATTTGCTGACATTAACAGAATTCGGGTATAAATATTATTGTCCATGTTACCCATAAAGTTAAAGATAGATATAATTAGCCTGCCTCCGCAGACTTTGTTTCTATGGCCTCACCTTATAAGGTGTTAGGTTTATATACAAGCTCTTTATTTGTTTTATTAAAATTAATATTACAGATATTTTCACAAAATTCACCGGGTCGTGGGGGCACGGACCTGCGGTCCCCCTACGTGTGGTCTATCTACCCAAAAACTATTGTATACTGCAAACGGGTAAAACCTAGACTTATGTCATACTGTAGCAACCCGCAGGGTGCGAAACGTAGCCAAAGGCATCCCGAAGGGTTGAGGATGACATAGTGATGTTTATTTATACCGACTTACCTAACCGATATTGCTAAAGTACAGTAATGAGCTTCCGTTTAGGATTTACAAAAATATTAAAGATAGAATCAAGATTTTTTTTCAAAATTAAAATCCAGCAAACTATCTTTTCAGTACGTCGAAAACCGAAAATACGCCGAATCTTATTATAAATTGGTATTTTACTATTACCATCAAAGTTTGGATATCGAATTAATGCCGATTCTAATAATTGTAGATAATATGAATAGTCAATAAACAATGCATATCGTGCTAAGGCAAAGTAACAAGCAGCTAACGCACGCCGATGATTTGCTGAAAGTTTTTTAGCTGACAATAATTTACGTTCTGCCTTTTCCATCACAGCGCAGTGCCATGCTATCCAATCGAGTTTAGAAGATGTTGAAACAGTCACATTACCATAGTGTCTGTAGATTGAGTAACAACCGGGTTGGTATTCTACTTTTGCCCCATTCATGACAACAGAAATTAAAAAATCTCTATCTTGTGCAATCGGTAAATTTTCGTCCCATCCATCACTATTATCAATAGCAGTTCGTCTATAAAGTAAAGCGGCAAGTGCTACCCACCAAATTCCCAGTATTGATTCGAGAACATCTGTTTGCTTGCCGGAAATTTTAATATCACCAAAATAACTTGTACCGTCAGCTAAATGATATTGACGTTGCCAATCTCCATAAACAACGTCTGCACCTGTTGATTCTAAATGATTTACTTGATGTTCTATTTTTCTTGGCAGTATATAATCATCTGCATCTAAAAATTGAATATACTCTCCTAATGCTAATTTTAGTCCAAGATTACGGGCATAATTTCCGCCGCTGTGAGGTATGCTTTGCCAAGTTATCCGAGTATCGTAAGTCTTGATAATTGATAGCGAATTATCGGTAGAACCGTCGTCAACGACGATTATTTCGATGTTTGAGTAAGTTTGTTGCAGGCAACTTTCGATTGCTTCTGCTATCCATCTGCTGGCGTTGAAGCAGGGTATGATTATGGATACTAGTTTGGAGTTCATATATTTTACCTCGCGCAGAGGCGCATTAGGCGTTTAGCCTTCCCGCAGGGTAGACGCAGAGAAGAGGAGAAGAGAGTAAAGTTTAGTTATTTGTAATTTGCCATGTGTGGGGTTGATAAAATAAAGATTGGCTAATAAATTGGTTGGTTTTAACGACGAAACGGAAGGATTGGACGATATCTAGAGAACTGACTCCATCTTTTATATATATTTTGGCACTATATAAACCTGGTAGCAAACAACAATATAGCATTTGCAGCTGAATATCGACTTTTCCAGGTTCAATCTTCAATATTTGTTCGTCGCTTGCTGATGTTATATATAAGATACGTTCGTTTTGTCCTGATAAGGCGTTAATTATTACTCCAATATTGGCATTGTCGATTGTTTTAGATGCTTTACATTCAATACATAAATTTGCTGCTTCCCCACACATTAACGCTGTTATCAAATTACCTTGATTATTTTTAAAGGATAATGAAACAATATCGACACCCAAGCTTTCAGATTCTGGCTTTACAGGTAAATAAATTATTCCAGTTGAATCATCGTTTTCTACTAAGTATAAATCATCTTCATACTCACGCATTACATCTGCGGTATCGCCAAAAGCAATTAATTTACCTTTTGATAAGTAAACCGAAGACTCGCATACATTTAAGATGACGTGAGGGTTATGAGCAACTAATATAAAAGCGGTTCCTTTTTGTCGTAATTGCCCTAACTTTTGATAGCATTTCATGCGGAATTTAATATCACCAACTGCTAAAACTTCATCGATTAACAATACATCAGGTTCAACGTGAACTGCACAAGCAAATCCTAAACGTGCAGCCATCCCGGAACTATAAGTTTGGACGGGTGCATCGATAGCATCTCCAATCTCGGCAAAGTCAATTACGTCGGGTAATTTTTTAGTAATTTCTTGGGTTGATAAGCCAAAGATTGACATATTCGCATAAATATTTTCGCGTCCAGTCAAAATTGGATTAAATCCGGCTCCAAGTGCAATTAGAGGTGCTACTTTACCGCGTACTTTTATACAACCTGTATCGGGTTTAATTAAGCCGCTAATAGTCCGAAGTAAAGTACTTTTTCCGGCTCCGTTTGCACCAACTAAACCAAGTGCTTCACCAGGTTGTAACTGAAAATTTATATTTTGTAATGCCCAAAATTCTTGAGAACGTAAAACATCGCTATTGCGATTTTTGACTATTAATTCCGCTCCAATATCTTGTACGGCATATAGTAAGGATTTTTTTAAATTTCGGCAAAACTTTTTCGAGACATTTTCAACTGATATAACTGCTTGATTTTCTATTGTTTTGCGATCGCTTTTGTGTTTTATTAATTTTGTCATATAAGAGTAAATGTAAGACTAATTAACCTAGTGTTCCATGTCATTAATTTTGGGGGGTTCGTAGTTGTAGTTGTAGGTTGGGGAGCCACTGCGTTGTGCGGGTTCCCCGCATTGTAGCAGGTGGCGGTATAGCGTAAGCGAAACCCAACGTTTAATAGTTGGGTTCCACTTACGTTCCACCCAACCTACGCCTACTTAACCCCCCAAAATTAATGATATGAACCGCTAGTTACGACTGAAAGTCTGCACCTTTTAGGAAAAGTTCAGGGTAATGGTCATTAAAAAATTGAGCTAGGGACTCTGCTTGAAATTGGTTAACTTGCCGTTGCCCATTAAGTACTTCTCTAACAACCTCAAGAGAGTCAAATACTCCAACTAGTGAAGCTGGTTCCACATTAAACTCATGCATAAGGGATTCCAAAGTTGCCGCAAGAGTAGATTTTCCCATTGGATAATGACGTTGTTCGTAAGTCTCAATCAGCAAAACTAATAGCTCAAAAAATGTAGTTTCGGCTTCAGTTAACTCACCAGACATCATCCCTTCTACAATTGTTAAAGCTTTACAATACTCATCGTTTGTCTGGATGAGCTTAGGCTGATACTTAATTAACAAATCCTTATAAGTATGTTGACTAGAAATAGGGATCATCTTTCCAACTTTCCTTATCGTATTCGGCATGAGTAAGAATATATTTAATATATAGGACTCATATTTGATTTTTAAATAAAGTCAGGTATTGTAGGGTGCGCGATTACGCAAGTCGTAACGCACCATTTATAAGGGGAGGAGTGCCTTACGAGAAGCGCTAACACACCCTACGTATCTGAATCCTATAAATCTTGCAAATATTCTCCAAATAATGTAGATTTTTTATTTACTCCTAAAGGTACAAGATACGAGCATAATCAATATCCATATTCTACGAACTTACACGTTCAACTACAAAAGGCATAGCAAGACGAAAAATAATCCAGGTTAAAATTAATCCTAGTAAAGTCAAAATAGTAACTACCCAAAACTGTATGGGATAGGAAATTAAGCCTGTTGTTCCCAGTTCGCGTGCTGTTACAAGTAAAGGTGTCACGGGGTTGAGATTTACTAATAAACTGAAAATACCTGTTTTAGGAACTGGATAGATAACAGGAGTTATAAATAACCAAAATCCCGTAATTAAAGTTAATACTCTTGATACATCATGATATAAAATTCCCAGTGGTGCTAAGAAAACACCGATAAATGTACCGAGTAAAACTAGATTAACAATCGCAACTGGTGCAAGTAAAATATTCCAAGTTATTGGAACTTTGAACCATATAAATAAGGCGATAATTAAAATTACTTTGATAGCAAAATTAAAAAATACTTCGCCTAGTTTTGCTAATATTAAAGCTTCACGCGGAAAATTCACTTTAGCAAGTAGAGGTTTTGCGAGCATTACCGCTTGAAGAGGTGCATTGAGTGCTTCAACAAAAGTTTGCCAAAGTACACTACTAAACATCACGTATACTGGATAAGGTAAATCGGTTTTACCAACTTGAATTACATTGGCTTCTTTAGCAAGGGTAAATCCAATTGCCATAATAATCGACGGTAAAAATGCCCAAGTTATTCCTAATAAAGATTGACGATATTGCGAATTGATATCGCGCATCATCAACCTCCAAGCAAGTTCGCGGGAAGCTAATAAATCGCACCACATCTCTTTAAATAATTTTAATGGATGTCGCAGGCTGCTTTCTGGCGTGTAAATGATTTCGGTTTTTTTGTGACGTTTCATTACAACTTTTGGCGACGATATTAAAAATTACTCAAGATGTGTACGCAATCGTTTGGTATAGCGACTAGTTAAGTAATAGTTGAGTAGCTTGTCAATTTTACGCAGCAGTTTCCCAGCGATCGCACCAATGCCAAAAGGCATTTTGCGAGTAATTGGTTTGATAATTGTCATATCGCGTCTCCATCCTAAGCGTTTATAGCGATTTTTAAAGTATTCGTCTTCGGTTAAATTCCATTTGTCGCGCAAATGTTGAAGACTCGCTTTTTCCCAAGCATCGCTCCAACGCAGCATATAATAAGGGAAGTCAGATATTTCTAAGCTTTCTGTTGGTACGTAGGTTACAACTGATTCCGGTTCGAGATATATTGAACCTCCTGCTTGGGTGACAAGCATACAAAAGTCTACGTGTTCTTTGGTATTGAGTAGTTTTTCGTCTAAGTAACCAATTTTGCTAAAAATTTCCGTGCGTACTAGAACGCAGTGAAATTCAGCAAGTCCAGTTTTTTGACGTTGAATATGGGGACTTTGTTCAACTAATTTTTTACCTTGTTTGTAGATTTTTTCAACTATTTTTCGTCTGTTTGTTTGACCTTTATTTTCTTCGATGACTCCAGATTCTCCACCCGCACAATGTATTTCTGTATGTAAGGGTGTTCCCTGACAAATCAATGGGCTAACTATAAATGCTTCGGTGTTTTCGGCACAGTCTATTAATGATTGCAACCATCCTGGAGATACAATTACGTCGTTATCGATAAAAACTACATATTTCGTGGTTACTTTTGGTAATCCTAAGTTACGGGCATGGTTGGGTGCAAGGTAGTAGTTTGTACGGATGAGTTTAAATTTGTGTTGTTCTGATTTGGTAGTTAGATAGTCTCGAATATGTGGGGGTGAGTTTGCGTCGATGTAGATTAAGTCGAAGGGGTAGTTTGTGTTTTGGTAGATGCTTTCGAGTGATTCGCGGGTGCAGCTAAATCGTTCGCGGGGTACTACGATTAGGGTTACTTTTGGATTGGAGGTAGATGATAAGTTCATAATTTGTCGCGCAAAGGCGCAGAGGCGCAAAGAGTTGAGGTATTTTGTATTAGTATACTTTGATAAATATTGATTAGTTCGTCGTTTAGTGTTTTGATATTGTATTTTTTTTCTACATAGTTTCTTCCGGCTATGCCCATTTTTTTCCAGGTGTCGGGGTGTTCGATTAGATAGGCTAATTGATTTGCGATCGCATGGCTATCTCTCTCTGGTACTAGAAAGCCGGAAATTTCATTTTGGACTAGTTCGGGTATGCCTCCGTGATGTGTGGCAATAACTGGTAAACCCATTGCCATTGCTTCTTTGAGGGTGTTTACTGGTGCATCTTGGTTTCCATCTTTGGCGGTGACACTGGGTGCAATGAATATGTGGGAATCGTTGATTATTTCAATAATTTCTTGCTGGTTTTTCCAACCTCGTAGATGTATTTTATCGGTCATGTTAAGTTCGTGAATCAATTGCTGTAATTGCTCTTGTAAGTCGCCAGCGCCAATTATATTATATTCAATATTTGGATATTTGGCTGTAACTTGAGCGACTGCGCGTATCCCGTATTCGATGCCTTTTTTTTCGATTAAACGTCCGGTTGTCGCAATTTTAATTTTTTCATTCGGTTCTAAATAACGCGGTTTGAATGTAAAGCGATCGCAATCGATTCCCGAACCATGTACGATGATTTTATTTGCATCGCAACCAAGTTTAATAGCTCGATTTCGGAAGAAGTTACAGTTAGTTAAGAAGAAATCGCCATCAGTAAATAATTTTTGATAAACCTTATCGCTGTATTTTTGGATGTAGGAGCTGATATCGTGACCGCGAAATGACGTAATCAATTTACCTTCAATTGCACCAATCTCGCGTATTATCATTCCTTCGATACCATACATACCAAATTGACAGTGAATTATATCATATTTTTTTAAATTTAAGAATGGGATAAGGAAGTAGAAAAGGCGTAGCGAAAGAGCGCGTCTTTTGTATTTGAGGTTAAGGGAACGCACTATTACTAACGGTGCTTTTTTCAAATTTATAATTAATAGTAAAAAGGCTTTCAATATTCGCCAAATGTAATTGTCGGGAATTGATGGTGTGTAATAAGTATGTTGAAGTAAATTGTATTTTTCGACATCGGGATGCAGCTTGGAAGTATCGTTAGTTTGACGCGCATAAATATCAACTTCATGCCCGCGCTTAATTAAGCCAACCGCTTGATTGAGAATAAATGTCTCGGTTAATGCTGGAAATTTTTCAACGATAAAAGCGATTTTCATAGCTTAAATAATAGCTGAGTAGCTACTTTGATGCTGTTTTTAGAGCTATTAATAAGGGATGCAAGAATAAAGATTGTTTAAAGAATATTTATTCGGACTATGTAATTACTGTTTATTATGTTAGCTTAAAATATAAAAATTTATACAAAAATTATATGGGTTGGGGAGATGAGTTCGTGAGGGTATTTGAGATTGAGGCGCTTCAGCGCAACTACGAACCTTTACTGGATGCTTACTATGTCATTGACTGAAGAAATTTTGTCGCAGCTACCTGGGGATGTGCTATCCGGGTTGCGACGTGCTGACGCGCTTTTAGCAGCGTTGCGTGAAGGTAATATTGCCATACCGAATGCAGTCACGGAAAATTCGCAACCTATCGATAATGTGGAATGGGATGCGGTAATTTGTGGTGGGACGTTGGGAATTCTAATTGGTGCAGCTTTAACTATAAAAGGTTTACGGGTAGCGTTACTCGAAAGAGGAGTATTACAAGGGAGAGAACAAGAATGGAATATTTCGCTTCATGAATTACGAGTATTCGTCGATTTGGGAATGCTGAGTGAGGAGGAATTGGGGAATGCGCGAGCAACTGAGTATAACCCGGCAAGAGTCGCTTTTAAAGATGGTGCGGAAGTTTGGGTAAATGACGTACTCAATATTGGTGTAGACCCAATTTACTTATTGGAAACCCTCAAACAAAAATTTCTGGCAGCAGGGGGCAAATTATTTGAAAATACACCTTTTCAAGCAGCCGTCGTTCATCCCAATGGTGTAATCATCAACAATCAATTTAAAACCAGACTTTTGATAGATGCGATGGGACACTTTTCCCCAATTACCCAACAAGCGCGGCAGGGGAAAAAACCCGATGCACTTTGTATAGTTGTGGGAACTTGCGCTGAAGGTTTTCCGGAAAACCGTACTGGGGACTTGTTGTTATCTAATACAGCTTTACGAAATCAGTGTCAGTACTTCTGGGAAGCTTTTCCAGCCAAAGATGGCAGAACCACATACATGTTTACCTACATGGATGCAAATCCCCAACACCTCAATTTAGAAGCATTCTTCGAGGATTATCTACATTTGATGCCCGCATATCAAAGTGTGGAATTAAAACAGCTTGATATTAAGCGTGCATTATTTGGCTTCTTCCCGTCCTATCGGCAAAGTCCTTTACAAACACCTTGGAATCGCATTCTACCAGTTGGAGACAGCAGCGGCAGCCAATCACCCCTAAGTTTTGGCGGTTTTGGTGCAATGGTACGACACCTGCGAAGGCTCACTTTTGGTATTTACGAAGCATTAGAAACCGATGAATTATCCACCAAAGCCTTATCATTGCTGCAACCCTACCAACCAAACCTAACAGTAACGTGGTTATTTCAAAAAGCAATGAGTGTCAGCATCGACCAAAAAATCGATCCCGAACAAATTAACCAGTTACTATCAGCAGTCTTTATCGAGATGCAGAAACTCGGCGAACCAGTATTAAAACCATTTTTACAAGACGTAATTCAGTTTTTCGGACTTACAAAAACTCTTCTACAAACAGGCTTACTACATCCACTCATCATCATCAAAATAATCCCCCAAGTTGGACTAATCGCCTTACTCGATTGGACAATACATTACATAAACTTAGCAATATACTCACTTTTATACTCCCTAAGTCCATTTCTAAAACCTTGGATAAAAACCCTACCACCAGCCCGCCAATACTACTGGCATCGCCGCATTGATACCTGGAAATACGGGTCAGGAGGCGATTATTAATAATTAACTTATATTCTCTCCCTTTGCGCCTTTGCGACTTTGCGCGAGACAATTCTTAATCTAATTATCTCTTTAAAAACCTCCAAAAATTAAATGCTCGACAAACCAACCCAAAGTAACAAAAACTTCTCCATACTAATTACCCTACTACGAGAACGCCAAAGCTTTCTAGAAGAAATACGCCAAGGTATTCGACTACCAAGCAAAATTATTTCCTTGCTAGTTTGCAGTTCCATATTCCTAGCAATTTACGGCGGAATCATCGGTGCATACCATAGTTGGATGCAAGCACTTTCCTCAGCAATCAAACTACCAGCACTTTATCTAATCACACTCTTAATCTGCTTACCAACCCTATATTTCGCCAACATAATTTTTGGTTCAAAACGCAGCTTTCCCCAATATTTCGCCTTAGTCCTGACTGCGGTTTCCGTAACCAGCGTTTTATTATTTAGCTTTGCACCAATTACGCTTTTCTTTTTAATCACAACCAATAATTATCAATTTCTAATTCTATTAAATGTTGTCATTTTTTCTCTGACGGGATTTATTGGCATTTCTTCATTGCAACAAGCAGCAAGAATAGTCTTAGAACAAGATGGAGAAGGAAGCGATATTCGACGAAAAATAGTCGGTTCGTGGTTGCTACTTTATGCTTTTGTTGGTAGTCAACTTGGCTGGACATTACGACCATTTTTTGGTACACCTGATTCAGTATTCCAATTATTTCGAGAACGAGAAGGAAATTTTTACTTGAGCGTGATTAAATCAATCATGTATTTATTAGGTTTTCGTTAATATAAAACTCCTATTTAATTTGAACATATACGTAGGGTGTGTTAGCGTAGCGTAACGCACCATCATCAAGGGGTTTGGTACGTTACGAACTTTCGTCCTAACGCACCCTACAAATACTAATTCAAATAATACATAAAAAATTACCAAAATATCATGTTGCAAAAAAAGAAACAGGGAATTCAACATTTTAACGTATTGTTGGGATTGCTCAGAGATAGACAAAATTTCCTCGAAGAAATTCAGCAGGGAATCCGGTTACAAAGCAAAGCAACTTCATTGTTTGTTGCTAGTTCAATTTTCTTTGCAATTTATGGTGCAATTATCGGTTCGTCGCACAGCTTTGGTCAAGCTTTATCGGGTGCTATCAAATTACCTGCATTTTACTTACTAACATTAATTATCTGCTTCCCGACATTGTTCTTTTTCAACGTTTTATTCGGTTCGCGCAGTAGCGTTCAACAGCATTTCGTCGTGTTGATGACAGCAATATCGGTGATTAGCGTGTTGTTATTTAGCTTTGCACCCGTTACGCTTTTCTTTTTAATCACCGCACCTAATGCATACCAATTTTTTAAAATATTAAACGTCTTTATTTTTGGAATAACAGGTGCATTTGGCGTGAAATTTCTCTACGAGGGAATACAATTATTATCGCAACAAGATGAAGTCGGTAAGAAAACCCGCACGACTATCTTACGCTCTTGGTTATTATTGTATGCCTTTGTAGGGATGCAATTAGGATGGTTTTTACGTCCATTTTTTGGCGCACCCGACACAAAATTTGAGTTATTTCGAGCCGTACAAGGTAACTTTTATTTAGATATCGTAGCGGCAATTTCTGAGATTTTAGGTTATCGGTAAAATGATTCTACCGCTTGCGATAACAGTAAAGGTAATATAGAGTCGAGCGTAAAAAATAGCGGTCAAGTAAAAATGACTTTAACCGCCCCAAGCGATCGCCAACCCAGTAACATATCGGCAAAAAGATTGTACCGTTTGCGGTAAGAGTAAAGGTAATATAGATATGCTGGAAATGTAATCTATAATGTTTTGTTATCTCCCAAATGTCCGCTAAAGACTTGTTTCACAATGCAGCAAAAGCAGCTTTACAAAACGATGGCTGGACAATTACTGATGACCCTTTATACTTAAGATTGGGAGATGACCAATTACGGATTGACTTAGCCTTACTAACGTCTGATTATTGCTGAACGCGCACAGGAAAAAATTGCGGTGGAGGTAAAGAGTTTTCTTGCACCTTCAGCAATAACTGAGTTTCATACTGCATTAGGACAATTTCTTAACTACCGAGCGGTATTGCAAATACAGCAGCCTTATCGTCTGTTATATTTAGCTGTCCCAATCGAAATATACCAAAGTTTTTTCCGTAGAGACTTACCTCAGTTAAGCATCCGAACTTATCAACTAAAATTAATAGTATTCGACCCAGCTACTGAGGTGATTGTGCAATAGATAAATTGAATCACTACCGCCAATTAGTTTGTAACTGTCTTACTCAATATACTCAGATTAAACCAACTCTTGGAGATATTGAAGTTTTCAAGTTTTTCGATTTAGAAAGAAACCATTACCAAATATTTCATGCTGGCTGGGATGGATATCAAAGGGTATTTGGTGCGTTAATACATATCGATTTGATTGGTGATAAAATTTGGATTCAGTATGATGGAACAGAAGAAGGTATTGCCAACACTTTAGTAGATTTAGGCGTGCCTAAGCAAGATATTGTATTAGCTTATCATTCACCTTTTATGCGTCAGTATGATGGATTTGCTGTCAGCTAGGGCAACCGTGTTAGGTAATTCGTGACGAATAATGCAGGCAGGCAATGACCCTCAATACCCAAAAAGAAGATTTCAGTTACGCTTATGTATATGCCGTCACTGCGACGGTGGGCTATTCCCTGCAAGCAGCTACACGACGCTTGGACGACAGCGGTATCGATGCCACAATTACCGTACCGGGTAAAATCAACTCCAAACGCCTGCCTCGGTTTGATATACAAATCAAATTGACATCCCTTTCAGTTCTCAAAGAAGAATCAATAAAATATAGATTAAGTGCCAAAAACTACAACGAATCTGAAGACGACCCTTTTGTGCCACAACTATTAATAGTTGTCTTGCTACCGTCCAATGTTAACGACTGGGTATCTCAAACCGAAGAATCCCTATGCCTTAAACGCTGCGGTTATTGGTTATCATTACGCGGACAACCACCAGTTGAGAACCAAACAACCATTACTATTGAAATTCCCCGTCAAAATATATTTAGCCCGACGCACTCAAAACCATAATGGAACGCATCGCCGTTGGAGAAACCCTATGACAGCTATCTTCCCGGACGTAGAAAAATTCAAATATATTGACCCCCACCAAGTAGAAGCCTACTTAATAGCGCATGGCTGGCAGCAACAGCAACTTCGGGGTGATAAAGCTTCCATTTGGATTCTTGACGGTTTTGAAATTTTACTTCCTCTCAAACCAGAAATTATCGACTTTTCCCGTCGCATGGGCGAAGTCGTCGAAACTCTCGCCTTGGCAGAAAAGCGATCGCAACAGGAAATCTTAAGCACGCTTATTACCACCGCACCCAACGCCACGATTCAAGGAGTCGTCACCCACATTGCCACCCCCAGCGCCGATAATTTAAGCGGGGAAGTAACACTCCTGGGTGTTATTGTTAACAAGTTGCGTCCCATCCACACTGAACTAGCTGACCGCGACTACATCCTTGCGCTCAAAGCTTACCAAGAACGCCTCCCCGTTTACTGTACAGGTAACTTAATTAAAGAAAACGGTACATTTATTCTCAAAAACCCCCGTCAATTTATTCTCGACGACCGTGCGGGTTTTTAAGGAACTACTACCCCATCACATGTTTAAGCAAATTAAATCCTGTTATCACTAGATCCAAAAGTTGTCAGGTAAACTCAAACAACGGAATCAAAAACCTGTTGCGCGGTAAGCTTCAGGTTGGGGAAGGTGGGAGAAATGATTAGGTCGTTGCCCGTGAACTTGGTAACTTGGTACTCATCCCCTACAAGCTGACATACCGAAAAAGTTGGCTGTTTAGGGTCTCCAATGAATTTTTTACCAGCCAACGCGGCATAATCGGCAATCCAGTATTCGGGGATGCCCATTTTCTCATAATCGGCAAACTTGAAATGATAATCTTCACGCCAATTAGTACTAACTATAGCAACCGCCAAGGCGGTTGCTATACATTATAGATTTCCGACTGTGTTATTCGATTTTGTAGTCACGGTTGTCTGCACGAAGCTTATAGAATTTATCTTTTGCAGCTATCTATCAAGAGGCATCGTGACCTGAAAATGTTCAAAGTATCGATCGAAATCAAACACAAGAAAATTATGGTAGAGATAGGCTAATCTTTAAATTCCAGCACAATTTTCCCCTGCATTCCTCCCCGCTCTAAACGCTGATGTGCTTGAACGACCCGATCCCAAGACAAGATTAAATCAATCACTGGGCGAAGCTGAGTCCGCTCGATTAGTTTTGTCAGAGCATCCAATTTTGCACGGGACTGGAACGAAAAAACAAAATGAATCGTCAAGTTTCTGCCCCATGCTTCCAGTAGCGATTGTGGAGTTTCAATATCTACAATGCTCACAAGTCTGCCAAAGGGACGAATCATTTTAAGACTATGCTGAATTGTTTTACCTCCAACCGTGTCTATAGCGAGATCGACTCCCAGACCCTTTGTTTCTTGCAAAACGACTTCCGCAACATCTTCACTTTTGTAATCGATGACCCGATCTGCACCCAGTTGTTTAACAAAATTCAGATTTTTGGAACTACACGTTGCCAAAACATATGCTCCTATCGCTTTTGCCAGTTGAATAGCAATAGAGCCAACTCCACCAGCACCAGCATGAATGAGAACCGTTTCACCGACTTGTAGGTTGCCTCTTGTGATAAGGCAATCCCAAGCTGTTCCTCCTACGCCTGGAAAACAAGCTGCTTCAGCATGAGATAGATTCATGGGCTTGATTGCAACAATGCCTGCATCCGCAATGTGATATTGAGCGTAGCTACCGGATCCCTCAAAAGCCCGAGGTGAGTAATAAACTTCATCTCCTACCTGGAATTCTGTAACGGCAGATCCGATCGCCTCAATTACCCCCGAAACGTCAACACCGATAATGGCAGGTAGGCGAACTAAATCTTGATAATCGCCACGGCGAGTCTGGTAATCAATAGGGTTAACTGATGTTGCACAGATTCGCACTAAAACCTGATTTGGTTCTGGTACTGGTTTGGGAACCGTCTGCATCTCAAAACTCTCAGAACCACCAAATGCTGTCAATACGGCTGCTTGCATATATTCCATCTCTGCTAACTATCCTTGTTCTAAAATTAACTGTAGCGACCCACAATACTAAATGCTCCAGACCACAATCATTGGGTTTTTGAAACCAAATTAAGGGTCTTGCACAGTTTTAGTGAAACCGAAAAGGCAATGTCCCTGAAAACGCTGCTACACCAAAGCTTACAAGGTTTTATCTTCACTGGTTGCTCCCGCTCGTAAGCACAGTTGCGTAGATTTTTCAGCCATTTTAGTGACTATTTTTCAATCGGTCTATTGCAAGCGCACAATATCGAAAGCTCTTTATCGAAGTGCTAAAGACGGATTGGATGCAAAGCTCTCATACGCGCTGCCAATTTGCCTCGCGACTGAATCAGGAAAGACATGAAACTCACCATTTTTCAGTGCTTCAATTATCGCTTCGGCGACTAACTTAGGCGGCTCTGCAACTTCAGTCAGTCCTGCTGCATCAGCCATATCCGTAGCAATTGGACCAGGGTGAACGCTCAAAACAATTGTACTCTGCTCGCTCAACATCTCCCGTAATGACTGCGTAATCGAATAGGCAGCAGCTTTTGAAGCGGAGTAGGTTGCAAAGCTAGGGAATGCCTTTAGGGAAACAACCGAGTTGATCTGGGCAAAAACACCTCCTTTATTGGCTTTTAGCACCGGGGCAAATGCCTGCGCCATCCGCATCAATCCATATACATTACTGTTCATATGGAATTCGAGAGATGCGATCGCGTCCTCAACCAGAGGAGTCGAGCCAGTAGAAACGCCTGCATTGTTAACCACCATCTGCACGTCCTTGGCGACTTGAGCAGCCATCACAATAGACTGGGGATCGTTTAAATCAATCCGAATTGGAACAACCCGATTGCCATATTTTTCCACCAGTAGAGAGGCACTCTCTAGCTTCCGCACGGCGGCATAGATTTTGGTAGCTCCGCGTTCAATGAAGGATTCAACCAGTGCCTTACCAATGCCACGATTTGCACCTGTAACTAGAACAATTTTGTCTTTGATATCGTAGTTCATCTGAATTTTCCTGTTGAGTTTACAATGAGTCAAAACTTTGAACAATCGGTCTAAATTAAGGCAAAAAAATATTAGCTCTCTAGAAGGGAGACTACGGCTTCCACTGCTCCTTCTAATGTTGTGTTATTCTCCATCACACGACTGAGCAGCGCCATGCCTTGAGTCGTACAGAGCAATAAACGAGCTAGATTTTGCGGATTGGTCGCGGGACTTAGTTCTCCTATTGCTTGGGCGCGAGTCAGGGCTGCCGTAAAGACATCTTCTACCTGTTGTAAGTAGACCCGCATCACTTGAGAAATCGCTTCATCATCTGTATTGAAATCGGCAATATTAGTGCCGAGCATACAGCCGTAACTACTAGGTTTACTATACGTATAAAGCAAATCCTTCAGTAAGGACTTTAGGTTTGCAAGGGGAGAGCCGTCGGCAGAAAGTCGTGAGCGTAAGTCCCGAATCGTGGTGTAAGCGTAGTAATCCAATGCTTTAAGAAAAAGCGATTGCTTGTTGCCAAACGTGTCATACAAGCTTTTTTTGCCAATACCCATATGTTTAAGCAATTCTGACAGGCTAGTGGCTTCGTAGCCATGCGCCCAAAACACTTCCATTGCCTTAGTTAGGGCTACTTCTGTGTCAAATTGCTTTTCGGGTCCGCGAGTCATTAGGTGTTTATCGTTGTTTACTTACAACATCAAGATAACATAACCTAGACTGATTAGTCAAAGTTTTATCAAAGTTTTTCTGAGCGCTGATTAAACCTCTTGCAAAAGGTAATTAAGTTAGATTAAGTGGCATTGCACAACGGTCATGGTTCGCGCCGTCGCTGACAGTAGCTTCTTTTTTGCACCGTTTTTCGTTGGATAAATTTGGACGGTTTAATAAAAGTACATCAGGAAAATATCCCGACTCTTTCTCAGGAGGCTTTACTATAGCTTGATTGGGAATGAAGTACGTCCGATTTAGTCTGTCAAATTCTACACTTACTTTTCGAGCTAAGAATCCTTTTACTTCCTCATGTTCGCCTGTAGGCTGCGACATTGTAATAACATTCCCATTGTGTAGCTCGTAGCGTGCGCTTGGATTTTCTGGTAGCCATTCGATGAATTCATCAAAGGTATATATTTTTGGTTGGGTTTGTGTTTGGGCTTGAGTTTGGGTCATAATTTACCACCAGAACATATACTTGACTTTACCACCCCTACCGGAAGCATTAATTCGTTCTAAGGTGTCGAAAAATACATCTACATTTTTAACGATCGCGTACTTATGCAATTTAAAATAGTAAACAGTCTGAACGCAAAACGAGCAATGCCGGATACACTTGTTTTGTGTTTGCCTTGCGTCATCTTGCATTGCAAGGCATAATGGAGGAATGAGCCTAACTGTGGTCAGGAATCGTATGAGCAAAGAAAACATTACCTTCCGCTTGGATAACGAGAAGCGGGTTATGTTGGACACTATCGCGGCTGGTCTTGACCGCGATCGCACCTATGTGCTGAACGAAGCGGTTGACCTTTATCTTGAGGTTTACCAGTGGCAGATAGCGGAGATTGAGGCAGGCGTTGCCGAAGCAGATGCCGGGGACTACGCCACCGACGAAGAAGTTCAAGCTGTTTTTGCAAAGCTGACCGATGCCCATTAAGTGGCTGAAAAAAGCCCTTAGCAATGTGCAACAGGCGCACGACTATATTGCCCTGGATAATCCAGCAGCGGCTGTGCGCGTTGTGTTAAAGATTCAGGCGGCTGTTGCCCAGCTTGAAAATTCCCCTCATATTGGCAGACCCGGACGGGTTGAGGGTACGAGGGAACTGGTTGTCCTGCAAACGCCCTACATCGTAATTTACCGAGTAACATTGACGACGGTGACTATCATCCGTGTCCTGCATTCGTCTCGGAAGTATCCTGCCTAAATTAAGTTTGATTTTAGTTTCAACCCCGTTGTTGCCCGCTTAAGAGCCTCGATTAACAGTTCCAGATAAATCGAAACAGCTTCCTCATCCTCCCTATGCTCAAGAATATATTGGCGAAACTCCGGGCGGGTCATTGTTGCGAAATCGGGTTTGTTCATACAAATATCCAGTATCCGTTTGGGTAAATTACGATTTCTATTTCTTGCCCTACCAGGACACACACTAGAACCTCTTGCCCTCAAAGTTGTCGAAGAAACTGCAAAAAGTATCGCAGGTATTGTCATCAAATCTGCTTGGGATGGTGGAGGCGGACTTTTAAATCGCATGAACCTGAGCCAGAATATTAAGCAGGCGGTTTTCAATGCTTTTAAAAAATACGTTGATAACGATGCCGAACGCCACGGTAATCTCAAGGTTTTGGGGAATGTTGAAGGTTAGGTGACCACCCAACCTGATCTAACTAGCAGTAGTTGTGTTGCCTTGGTTGTACTGCTGGATTAAGCTTTGGCATCTCCGTCCAGCTTCAACAGCCTGCTTCATTAATGCCTTCCCTTGAACGAAGTTCGATTCAGCAAAGGCAAGGTTAGCTTCCTTGCTTAACTTAGCAGCTTGGCTTGATTCAACTCTAATTTGAGATTCTAAATCCATACTGGTTATTCCTCATGCTCTGAGATAACTGTTTCTAAGTTCTCTGCTACCCGGTAGAGTACTTCTGCTTGACCGGTAAGCACACTAGCATCATTATAATTCCTTAAAGAAGTTGCATTGTTAGCTTGTGCGTACAAATCCTCTACCAGTTGCTGGATAGTCAAATAAATATGAAGCAGTGCTTCGGTATTCTCCCTTTCTATCTTAATCACCCCCTGATAATGCAAGCTATGCTTGGTTATCTTAAACCTAATGCTGCAATAACTAGCACTGACTTTTTAGGAGCTTATCTCCAGAGGTGCATTTTGTCTATCGGATGTTAGATAGAAAGCTATCTTTATTGCTTGCTACTGAGAAAGAAGTTAGGCATCATGTAGAGACGCGACGCCAGACGCTACAACGGGGGGAACCCCCGCAACGCGCTGGCTCAAATTTCGCGTCTCTACAAGGATTGTGGGTAACGCATAGTTAATTTCTGGAGATGTCTATTAAGCTGTTTCGTAGTTTTGGGTATTAGCGGGGAAAGTTAATAACGTTCCATATTCAGGTACAGTCTCATGACCCGTTGTTACATTCAAGCAATCCTTCATTTTTTGCGCTAAAACCTGCACGTTTGGTTCGCCAAGCATACCTAAATGCGTCCCAGGTACTTCGTGAATCTCTACTCCTTGCTGAACTACTTCGTCCCAACCCCTATGAGGTCTATACTGACACCATCTCAACACTTCTTTTGTAGTAAAAAGAGTTATCTTACCCGAATAGGGTTTTGGCAAGTAGTTTGCCATTGTTGCCCGCTTGAGAGCTTCGATTAACACCATATTATGAGGGTTGGCATCTTCAGAAAAACCCTCGCTCCATAAGTCAAATTTACTGCTAGGTTTGCCACTTAATACTGACTTAAACCAATCTACCTTTGCTAATATATAATTCCATTTGTTTTGTAAAGGCAGTTGCAGCAAGCTACGCAAGCAAACAAAAAAGGTGCGCGATCGCGTTGGATTCTCGATATACAATTTGGGACTATAAGTATCAAACATAGCTAGTAAATCTACCCGGTCGCCTCGTTCAACCAACTGTTGAGCCATTTCAAAAGCAACTATTCCCCCACTGGAGAAACCAGCTAGCTGATAAGAACCGTTGGGTTGAAGTGTGCGAATCTCTTGGATGTAATCAGCTGCCATGTCCTCAACCTTAGTATGAGGAGACTTGCCATCGAGTCCTCGTGCTTGGAGTCCGTAGATGGGTTGGTCGGAACCCAGGTAACGAACCAAAGTTTGATAACCGATGATATTACCACCGAGTGCATGGATGAAGAATATAGGCTTTTTGTTGCTGCTACCAGGTTGAATTACTACCAAAGATGACCAAGAAGCATTTTCTTGTAGCTCGATAATGTCGGCTAACTGCTTGATTGTTGGTGCTTTAAACAGAGTAGCGAGGGGAAGTTTTTTGCCAAATCGCTTTTCGACTTGTGTAAATAATTTCACCGCTAGTAGCGAATGTCCCCCCAAATCGAAGAAGTTATCTGTAATTCCAATCGGTACAACACCTAAAACCTTTTCCCAAATCTCGGTTAATTGAAGTTCTATCGCATTATTAGCAGCAACAAAGGCTTTTTCGAGGTCGAGTCGTGTTTGGTCGGGTATGGGTAAAGCGCGACGGTCTACTTTTCCATTTGGTGTGAGTGGGATATATTCTATCGCCACAAAGGCTGCGGGAACCATGTATTCTGGCAATTTTTCTTGTAAAAAGCGTCGTAATTCATTGATTGGGTTTGCAGAATCCTGTAGCACTACATAAGCTACAAGTCGTTTATTTCCCGGTTCATCTTCCCTGGCTATCACTACAGTTTCCTGCACAAATTCATGTTGTGCGAGGACGCTTTCAATTTCTCCTAATTCGATGCGGAAACCGCGAATTTTAACTTGATGGTCGATCCGACCGAGGAATTCGATATTGCCATCGGGCAGGTAGCGGGCTAAATCTCCGGTTTTATAAAGTCGTTGTGTGGCAATAAAGGGGTTGGGAATAAACTTTTGTGCGGTTAGTTCGGATTGATTTAAATAGCCAGAGGCAAGACATTCACCACCTATATGTAATTCTCCGGATACACCGATGGGACAGGGATTGAGGTAAGAGTCGAGTATATAGTATTTGGCGTTTTGGATTGGTTTGCCGTAGGGAATACTTACCCAATCCGATTCGACTTTGCCAATCGGATAATAGTTAGACCATACTGTTGCTTCAGTTGCTCCACCCAAACTGATGACTTCGACTCCAGGAAATGTAGTTTTAAGTTGGTCTGGAAGCGTTACAGGTATCCAGTCACCACTCATAAAGACTAGCCGCAGTGAGGAATTGTTACTGGTAACTGTAGGGAATAAACTAGATAGCTGTTGCAGTGCAGGTGGGGCAGAATCCCAAAAGGTAATTGGCTCGTTACAAACGATATTTAGCAACGCTTCGGGGTCGCGGACATCGTGGTTCGATACGACGCGAATCGAACCACCTGCTGCTAAAAGTCCGAAAATATCATAAACTGACAGGTCAAAACATAAAGATGTAATAAACAAAACTCTGTCCGCAGAGTTGATATTAAAGGTTTTGTTAACCCACTCGATGAGATTGATAACAGGTTCGTGACGAACAACTACACCCTTCGGTGTTCCTGTCGAGCCAGATGTAAAAATTACATATGCAATATCATCTGAAGTCCCCAATATTGGTAAGTTTTCACTCTGGAGTAATTTTAAATTAGTATAATACCATACTCTTTTATCGCCGCATGGTTCGCTTATATCGGTAAGTTGAGTATCCAAACAAATTAGATTTTGTAAAGCTGGAAGTTGCGACTCCATCCGAGCGATACTAGCCAGCAAATGAGTTTGCGTAACCAAACAATTAATCTCAAGCGAAGAGAGAAGTAACTGAATACGTGCTTGGGGAAAACTAGGTTCTAGCGGTACATATGCACCTCCAGCTTTAAGAATTCCTAACACTGCTGGAATCATTTCCAAGGAACGCTCTAGATATACAGCAACTAACACCCCCGGTTTCACTCCTAACTGCCTGAGATGATGTGCTAATTGATTGGCTTTAGAGTTGAGTTCTCCATAAGTTAATTGCTCGTTGTCAAAGACGACAGCTACTGCATCGGGTGTTCGCTCGACTTGTGCTTCAAACAGTTGGTGGATGCACTGTTTTTGGAAATCTGTTTCGGTATGATTCCACTCAATTAACATGCTAGAGCGTTCCGAAGCCGTTAACAATGGTAACTCACCAAGACATTGCCAAGGTTCGCAAGCCATGATCGATAATAAAGTTTGCAGGTGTCCCAGCATCCGCGTAATTTTGGCATCATCAAAAAGACAGCGACTATATTTGAGCTTGAGAAGCAATTCCGATTCGGCATAACCCATCAATGTCAGAGGAAAGTTAGTTTGTTCTTCAAGCTTGACTTGCAAGTTTTTCCATCTGTCACCTTCAAGTTGCAAAGCCGAATTCAATTCATTGTTTTCAAACATCAAAATGCTGTCAAACAATGGTGTTCCGCTGGCAATTTCGCTCCAACTTTGAATATTTACTAGCGGAGTATGTTCGTACTCGCGCAAAGCAACCCATTGCGATCGCAATTCTTGCAACCAGGGTAAAAGCGATTTTTCTGCTGGCACATTTACCCGCACTGGCAGGGTATTTATCAACATTCCCACCATCGATTCTGCACCCGCTACCGATGAATAACGACAAGCTCTAGCCGCACCAAAAACAATATCGCTTTCACCGCTATAACGACTCAACAGTATTGCCCAAGCTGCCTGTACCAGGGTATTGAGCGTTAGTTGATGTTGTTGTGCTAATGCCTGTAACATCGAAGTTGCTTTTTGAGATAGTCTAATTTCTTGTTCTCCAAAACCGCTTCTTTCTTCAATCGAGTTTACTAATAAAGGAGTTGGAGCTATAAATCCTTTGAGTAACTGCCGGAAATAACTTTCAGATTTAGACCAATCTTGTTGCTGCAACCATTTGATATGGTCGCGGTAAGGTCGAGGTTGCGGCAGTTGTATATCTTTACCTTGCAAGATAGCATCATAAATAATCAAGACTTCTTTAAGAATTGCAGTCAAAGACCGACCATCTAATATTGCATGGTGAAAAGTCCAAATGAACTGATAAGCAGATTCGCTTACCCTGAACAATGCTAGGCGCATCAACGGTGGTATATTGAGATGGAAACCCTTTGTGCGATCGCGTTCCAGAAATAAATCCAGTTTCTGCGATTGTTCTTGTTCTGACAAACCGCACCAATCTTGCTGTTCTAGGGGAATCGTCACTTGTTGATGTACGCATTGAAGCGGTTCGCAACTGTTTTCCCAATTAAAGCTTGTTCTTAAAACTGGATGTCGTTCGACAATTTTATCCCATGCTTGTTTCCAGACCAAAACATCAATATCTACTAAACAAACTATCTGCTCAATATCAACTCCAGATTGTTGAGCATATAAGCTGTTAAAGAGCATTCCCTGTTGCATGGGAGAAAGCTGGTATGAATCTTCTATGTTTGTTGTTTTCATCTCGACTGGGTTTTTAAATAGTTTTGAATTACAAATCAGTTTGGCTAGTTAATCAAACCAAAATATCAAGTTTTGTAACGCTAGCGTTTTATTTTTAGGTAAGCAAAATTAAGTAACTCAAAATCAATATGAGCGCTAAAAATTTGCGATTAAAGAAGAGTGCAAATTAGCTATATATTGCGGAGTTAATGTAATTTTTTACCTACTTATTTACGTTAGGTCAACTTTAGCAGTGAAAATCCTTACATACTATATAGCAATCATAAAGAACAAAGTATCTTTGATAAAGATAAAGCAAAAAATATATATACAAATATACTTGACAATTTAGATTTTTATGGCGCTAATAATCCGTGCTATCAATTTTGGCATGTAGTGAAGGTTAGAATCCGGATTTCGCACTTATTTACCTGGATGCTTGCAACCCCTTAGAACTTATGATACAGACTATTAGTAATTCATGTCAAAAGTTCTGATGGGTTGGTAGTTGGGCTTTAGTCCTTTAGATTAATAATTTCATGCGAGTACAGCGCTACTACGTGCCCATCAAAATTAATGACACGAACCATTAGTAGGCGAGGAAAGTGACGGTGTGGAATGGAGAGAGGTATAATTTAATGTTATTGGAATTAGCCAGACTTATATAAATAAAGGAAGATTTTTGATGATAGAGGAAGATAAAGTAGATCGGATTATATCACCCTGGTGGCGCTTTCCTCTTGAAATTCTGTTCCCAGATAAGAAATTTGACGGACAATTACAAAATCCAGGTAGCGAAAGACTTTTTGATTTTGACGATGTAATGGCTTCTAAAAGTCCAATTGCCAAGATTACCCAAGATATCGTTTATTATCCAGAAAACGATAAAGGCGAACTTTTTGGAATATTTATTTCTGGGTTAGGACAACGGGCAAGCGAGTCTTCAAAAAGGAGTCGCAGGTATGCACGTACCCTGGAAACTGGCATTGCTAATATGAACAACGCTACTTTTCTGAAAATACATCCTATTATTGCTTTTATTAACCGATACCTTGACTGGATTAATGCAGGTCTTGACAGGATTAGCTTATCTGGCAGTCCTGTGATTGAAAATGCTGCCATTTTAATTAACTATGCCGTAGATAACGATATAAATCTTAATTTTTCCGGCGATAGTTTGGGAACGATTTTGCTAGCTAGGGCAATTCGACATGCTAAAAGAAAATTTGTTAATAAACATTCATTAATATTTGATTTCCCAACTAAACGAATTCAAGAACAGATTTGGGAAAATCGAACTAGCCAACTTATCAATGTTTTCGCTTTTGGAAATGGTTATTTAAAATGGGTAAAAGGCCCCAATTATATTATGGTTTATATTCAAGGCGACCCATTACCAGAAAATTTTGGAATTACACCCGCAAAAGCAATTAAGCAGAAACGAGACGATATAAAATTTTTGATATTTCCGCCAATATTTCGTCAAGGCAGCTTTGAGGCACATAACATGATGTTTACAACTGAACTGCTTCGCCAAACCTTTATTAAAAATAATATTAATATTGGTGATTTTATGGGCTTATTTAATAAGCTCAATCAAGGTATTTTAGAAGTTGCGACAGTCAATGATGTGCCGTGGTCAAGCGATATGAAAGATTATGTGTGGAATCAAGATAACCTGAAATCACTTCCACCTTTATTACCTTAGAGGCTTTCAATAAATTAATTTTCTTGTGGGAATAGCAATCATAAATCATTTGTAAAAATTTATTGATGTGTACTCTAAGTAGGTGGGTGGGAAGAATCATCGTTATGGTTAGGAAGTAGGGAGTAGGTTCATAGGGTTTTGGATAATTTTACGTTTCGTTACATACTTCGTTTTTTTGCGCCTACCTACTTATATTTAATAAGGTTATTTGCATACAACCTATTTGTACCACTGCTAAACTAAAAACAAAATACCTGTAAAAATCGATGGTATCCAGCACAGCAATTACCGAAAAAATTAAAAGCCTTAGTGATTTACAAAAACGCTGCAACTTACACCAAGCTGATAGCGACCAATTTTTTAACGAATTACTCGAAGAATTACCCGCGCTCAACCCGCAAGAACAAGCTGGAATTACGCGCATCAAACAGCGTTATGACTACCATCGCGTTGATGGGTTGCTGTTAGAAGGTACGATTAATTTATTGGTAGTATCGCCACTTTTAGAAGTTGCAGGTTTTCTCGATTCACCATTTCGCATTCGTTCACCCTACGGTATTTCGTTAGAACTTCAAGAACCCGAAGAAATAATTCGCGGTTTTATTGACACATTAGTTGTGCAGGAACAACTATGGATTTTAGTAGTCGAGTCTAAGCGTACAAGTATACCTGTTCCCGCAGCGTTACCACAGTTACTAGCTTATATGCTAACGACACCTCGACAAGATAAACCTGTATTTGGGGTAGCTACTAATGGTGATGAATTTGTCTTTTTGAAGTTAGTTTGGGGAGATATTCCCCAGTACGATATATCACGGACTTTTTCATTATTTCCTCGTCGTCACGAGTTGGAAGAAGTTTTACAAATTATGAAGCGATTGGGACAAGCTATTTTAGTGTGATACTTCTATGACACTCTTTGGTGTATTTCATTAATTATGCCAAGTCGTGAGGGTTAGATCCCCGACTTCTTGGAGAAGTCGGGGATCTGGTCCTCTCGAGAGGGTAAAAATTAATGACATGGAGCAATAGCTATATCTTGAATATTATTTATAACGGTGTCAACCAATAAATAATTCCTCGGACAATCTTCTTCTGAAAACCCCATTGACTTAAACTTTCCTCGGAAACACCCAAATAAGTCCAATGTGGTTTATCATTTTCAACAGTTTGAAACCAGCCATTTTGATACAAAGCTTTTCTCTGTGCTTGATTAAAAACACGTAAGTCAACTGCTAAACCCCAAAGATGTTGCGATGTACCGGGTGGTGCAACTACACTAAGAATCGCAGTTTCTTTACCTTCTTTGACACGTTCCAAAGTGTTGTTATTCGCGTATTTTCGCCAAAATCGTAAATTAGTTTCATAGCTGCGAGTGCAGTCACTTGCACCATAACCGGATTTAAGCGAGAATTTGGTTTGTTTAATTGCTGCATTTAAAGCATCAGCAGCACCTTTTTGGAGAAAGCAATTCCGACCGCTATTAACAGCACCCATTGCCAAAGTTACTTGATAGCTTTTAGTTTCCTGGTCGTTGGCTAAAATAACTTTTTGTGGTAGTTTAATATTAGGATTAATATTAATAAATACTGCTCCATACTGGCGCAGTAAAATATATTCAAATGAGCCGGAAGTTGGAATCGATAGTAGTTTACTTGTAATTGCTGCTAAAAAGCGGTCTTTTTCAGGTAAACTCAAATTTGGAGTTGGCGTTATATAGGGGGTTAAGGTCGGTACAGGCTTGGAAATACAAGGGTTGCCATTAGTTTGATTTTCTGATGTGCGTTCAATCAAGCAATCTTCTGTTGTTTTAATGTTGCTAGATACCCGATGCGAAATTCCGCTACTAGCAACTAGCGTTAGGCTGATAAATGCAACAATACAAAAAAATATACTTTTCCTGATAATTTTTTTCATCAATCAACTGCGTAATTTAGATTTAATTAGATTACATAATTGTATAAAATCTTGAAAGCTACGTAAATGATTTGCATTTTCTTCAACTCTAGCCAATAATTGCTCTAAGTAATACAATTTCAGTACATCACCTGGATTATTCTTTGAATAATTAATATTCTTAGCTCTAAATAATTCTTTTAAATAAGCCTCATGGAATTGGGCATGAGTATTAAAATTGCTATACTTGCCCATAAGCTCTGGACAATGAGCAGAAATATTATAGTAACGAGTATAGTCTAATAAAGGTTGCGATTGAGGCTGTCTCGAATACATTTTCTTATTACCTAGAAACCAGGTCTCAATACAGCGATTTTGAACAATGATAACAAGTTGCGTAAATCCCATGTTAATTTTATCGTCTCTAATAAAATCGTTAATTTCTTGTTGAATCGCAGCTACTGTATTTTCTTCTGCGTCTAAACAAATTACTAGATAATCATATTTTCCATTTGCCACAATATCTGCAACAGCATTGGGAAAATGTTCGTAAATTATTGATGGATAACCTTCTGCACTAAATAAATAATAGTTATTTTTATCGACTTCATCGTAATTCCGGACTTGTTGTAGTTCTGGTAAAAGATGAGATAACCATGCTGGGTAAACTTTCCTTTCAGTTCTTTTACCCTCCACAAGAAAGTAGATATTCATCCAACTGTAATTCCTTCTCTGTAAGCATCAAGGTTCATTAATTGCATAAATGCTTGATGTCGAGATTTAGGAAGATTAAATTCTTTGACATCTTTTGCTATCACTATCCCACCTTTTCGAGTGACAATTTTCCAATGTTCCATGCTAATTTTATTGATAATATAAGGGTGATGGCTTGTAATTATAAACTGTAATTTTCGGTTTTCTATAAGTAAATCACTGACTACATCAATACAATTAACACCTAGACTATTTTCAAATTCGTCAATTAGAATTACTGTACCTTCCGTAGACAAATACAGCTCGCTAATATGCATCAAGGTTCTAAACATTCCTGATGATATGTGATTTTGGTGAATCCAATTATCAACATCTCTCTCTTTAATATTGATAAATGGATATTCTGTAATTAATCTATGTAAACTATTGTCAATTTCATCGGGTTCTATCTTAATATCTTCTACCTGAACAAAGATATTTATAAAATTTTCTTTGATTTTATTAAAAACTTCAGGCACATGCTGATAAGCTAATGCTATTTTAATTTGAATTGGTAAATTGCTTTCTTGAATATGTTTCAAAGAAAATTTTTGATTTGATAATTGAGCATAAATTAGTGGGTAAATTGCATCTACAGATGTTCCCTTTGACTGGTCGCTGTAAACTATTCGATTAAACCCATTTTTAACAGGAGCAATGTCTTCTTCTTCGCTTAATATTTCAACTACGCTTTGAAATGGTGATAACTTTGGTAATTTTTTATCATGGAACTTTATTTGATTATTATTCCTCTCAATAATGTTTTTATTATTAATATATAAATGCTCGTTAATAATTCTAGCTTTATTTTCAGAATCATCCTCTTCAACTAATAAATAAGATATAGAATTAGTTTCAAATTCACCTTCCCATCGATAATTATTGTTATCTACCGAAAAAGTAATATCCCATTTTACTCCGTTTAATGAATGCCCTCTAGCAATTTTCCTCAAATTCATGATTGACTCTAAAATTTGAGTTTTACCGACACCTGACACACCAACTAAAAGAGTGAGTTCTGAAAACTGTATCGGTTCAAACCGCCATTCGAGTTCCTTATCGTAGTAAGTTATTTGATTGATTTTCATTTTATTACCCCGACTCAAACTTAATAACTTTATTTTTGAATTTTAGCCCAATTATTAGTTAATTTTATGTCTAATTAGTATTTAATAAGATTTTGTGCTATCGAGTGAGGTATCGTAGGGGCACAGCAATGCTGTGCCCCTACCTAAATGAAAGGTAAGTGTACTTCATTCAACTAAGAACCGTTATAAATGCGATCGCTCCCATAAAGGCTCCATCGCGTAGCAGCTTGGTTGCGAGCATAGTACTACAACAACGCATTCCTTAGCGCCAAAAGGCGTTATATTCAGGTAAAATTTACATATCTCTAATGCTTATCTGATTGTTAAGTATGACCATGCACAATTCCGTAGATTTCCAAGACGCATACGATGTCATTGTCGTTGGTGCAGGTCACTCAGGTTGTGAAGCTGCCCTTGCGACCGCACGTCTTGGATGCCGTACCCTACTACTAACACTCAACTTAGATAAAATTGCTTGGCAACCCTGCAACCCAGCAGTCGGAGGTCCGGCAAAATCGCAGTTGACGCACGAAGTCGATGCACTGGGCGGGGAAATTGGTAAAATGGCAGACCGCACCTACTTACAAAAACGTATTCTCAACTCGTCGCGTGGACCTGCGGTGTGGGCTTTGCGTGCCCAAACTGATAAGCGCGAATACGCGGCAGTGATGAAAACGATTATTGAGAACCAAGAAAATTTGATGGTTCGTGAAAGTATGGTGACAGATTTGGTACTGGGTGCAAACGACGAAATTATCGGCGTTCAAACATACTTTGGTGTGGCATTCGAGTGCAAAGCGGTCATCTTAACGACAGGTACATTTTTGGGCGGGCGAATTTGGGTTGGTAATAAGTCGATGGCTGCTGGTAGAGCCGGAGAATTTGCAGCTGAGGAATTAACCGAAACCCTCAACCGTCTAGGATTTGAAACCGGACGTTTGAAAACTGGGACACCCGCACGAGTCGATAAGCGGTCGGTAGATTACAGCAAAATGGATCTTCAACCCGGCGATACCGATGTGCGCTGGTTCAGTTTCGACCCCGAAGTTTGGAGCGAACGCGAACAGTTACCCTGCCACATGACGCGCACAACAAAAGAAACCCACCGTTTAATTAACGAAAATTTACATTTGTCGCCGGTATACGGTGGTTGGGTCGAAGCAAAGGGACCGCGTTACTGTCCGAGTATCGAAGATAAGATTGTGCGCTTTGCCGATAAAGACAGTCACCAAATTTTTATCGAACCCGAAGGACGCGATATACCCGAACTTTACATTCAAGGATTTTCGACGGGATTGCCAGAAAACTTACAACTGCAAATGCTGCGGACGCTTCCCGGTTTGGAAAATTGCGTGATGTTACGCCCTGCGTATGCTGTGGAGTACGATTATTTACCTGCAACACAGTGTTTTCCCACATTAATGACTAAAAAAGTTGCGGGATTGTTTTGTGCGGGACAGGTTAACGGTACTACCGGGTATGAAGAAGCCGCAGCCCAAGGAATTGTCGCGGGAATCAATGCCGCACGATATGCACGCGGTCAAGAAATGATTGTATTCCCCCGCGAACAAAGTTATTTGGGTACGTTAGTTGATGATTTGTGTACGAAGGATTTGCGCGAACCTTACCGAATGCTGACAAGTCGGTCTGAGTATCGGCTAATTTTGCGTTCCGACAATGCCGACCAACGCATGACACCTCTGGGACGCGAAATTGGCTTAATTGATGACCGTCGCTGGGAACTTTATACCCGCAAACAAGCGAATATTACGGCGGAAAAAGAACGGTTGTATGCGACCAGAATCAAGGAAAATGAAGACAAAGGACGAGCGATCGCACTCGCTACAAATCAAGCCATCAAAGGTTCGATTACCCTAGCCGATTTGTTGCGCCGTCCTGGGTTCCATTATGCTGACTTGTCTAAGTACGAATTAGGTAACAACGAACTCGAACGGGCAGAAAAAGAAGGTGCAGAAATCGATATCAAGTATTCGGGTTATTTAGCACGCCAGCAAAACCAAATTGACCAAATTGCCCGTCAAGCCAACCGTCAACTACCAGCGGATTTAGACTATGCAGCAATTGATACCCTATCAAAGGAGGCGCGAGAAAAATTAGCCTCCTTCAAACCACTGACTATCGGACAAGCTGCACGTATAGGTGGCGTAAACCCAGCCGATGTAAATGCCTTACTAATTTTTTTAGAAATACGTAGAAACAAGTCACAGAATGAGTTTCCGGCGTTAGCTTAAAAAAAGTTTCATGAAGCGCGAGTATAGTAGTAGGGTATACATCTAAAAGACTAGTATGATAGACGACATATATTTATGCCTTCGCTATCAGCAGTCTCCAGATGCAAGCAAACAATATCTCAGCGGTTTCCCGCAGTTAGAGTAAAATGTTTGTGTTGAATTTAATACAATTTCCCTCTCGTTAAAAATTAAAACAAGGTTGGATTAATCCTTCATTTCGCTCAAAGTAATTAAACTAATTAATTATTTTTGACGGTAACGGTAGGGAATCCAAACCGCCCTAAAAGCCATAATTGCTTATTCGATATGTCTACCAAAGCCAGCACCTATACCCTTCTTTCCGAACCATCCGAGGAGTTAATCGTCAGCGAACCTTGGTCGATAGACACTTATGCTGATGGCTTAATGGATGAACTTTTTGCTGACATCGACCACATCCTAGATGGTCGGGGCGGTTTGCCCGTACCAACGATTGAACCAGAATTTGTGCGCCTGCAATCAATTAAGATGCCGCCAATTCTGCAAACAACCGAAGCTAAACCCAGTACAGCGACGACAAAGTCCAAAAACCAGCAATTGAGTCAGGTTGCCAAGAAAAAATCGACCGCACCCAAAACCGTTAAACGTCATCAACCGAAACGTTGGCTGGGTAAATTACTCGGTTGGAGTGCAGCAACCGTTGGTTTAGTCGCAACCGTTGTCTTTGTTCAAAGTTCTGGATTGTTGAATCGTCTAGTATCGAGTTCATTCCAACTGTCGTTGCTACCATCTCAACCGCAAGCGCAGCCAAAATTAGTTGCCCAAACCGACGTGCAAGCAGACTTGGTTAAATACATGCTTGGTGCGTTGTCACTAATTGACCGAGAAACTGTCAAACCGAACTATCAATCGGTTAGAACTACCTACACTGCGACCCTTGCACCCACAAGACCGTTGAACCAATCGATGGCAATGGCAAGTAACCAAGGTATTAGTAAATTGCCACCTCCAATGGCTGCAAACAACATGCAACCTTCTGCAAGTCGTGCGGCAACTGTTGTTGAGCGTATTTATATTCCTGTATATCAAGCACCGTTGCCGATGCGTTACGCTCCTCCAGCAGTTCCGGGCATTCGCGGCATTTTACCACAAATACCCAGCCAGCCGCCATCTGTAGCGCGTTTACCCAAACCGCCTTCGGTAAAAACCGCATTGAATAATGTTAGTAAAAATGTCAGTAAAAATGTCAGTAAGGCAACTCAACCACTAAACGTATTTGCTGCGGTACGTCCCGCACTTAAACCCCTTGTAATTCGATCGCAACCAATTACTCTGAGTCAGCCGAAACCTCCCAGCATCAAAGTAGCAACCTTCCGTGCTGCACCTCCCAAGCTGCCAACTGCAACTGCACCCGAACCTAGACCGGTTCCACCTGCACCACCTGCACAAGCGGTATCTCCGGAAAGAGTCAAAGAAGGCGCGACGATTGCAACGGCTTCGATAAATCCAACATCCCACACCTTGGAAGGATTGCTGGAATTAGGCGAAAAATCGGCGGCTTTGTTTAAAATCAATGGCGTAACTCGCCGTATCGAAATTGGTGAAGGTATTGGTACAAGCGGTTGGACGCTAGTTGAAGTTGCCAATGGCGAAGCTGTCGTCCGTCGCAACGGTGAAGTACGTTCCGTTTACGCGGGTCAGAATTTTTAAGCTAAACCGTTGGTATCAGTAAAATGCTAGTTCCAATGAATTTACTGTTGCAAAATAGTAAATCATTTCTCGTTGGCTTTGAAAAATATTTAGCGGTTGTAATGTTGTAATTACGATGTTAAGAGCAATTGAACAAGCAATACTCGCATAGTTTAGTAGCTGCTGCGATCGCGCTAGTGACTGCCTGAGTATCGCTCAAAAACTTTTTCAAAATTCCACAATCCAAAAATCAATTATTCGCGACTGCGGCATAAGCACTTTGCGTGTCTGAGCCTTGTTTCAATAGACTTTTCTCTATTCCATAAACTTGGCTTCATCGCAAATTTTTGTTTTTTTGGTATTTAATTTGCTGCTCTACAATAATACACCATTATTGCTCAACAAGTACTAGGGGTGTTACACCTCAGATGAGATTTCACCCCGACTTATTTAAAAATACCACTGGCTAATTGGGGGTTTTAACTCCCATTAAGATGTAATTTAAGAATATAAAGTTTTGGCAGCAAAAAAACGTCTTTACTATCTTCAAGCTAATGCATTTTCGCTCATCTGCTTGTAAATAAGAGCGGATGTTCAATTCCTACTGACAAGCGTATTAAAATATCTTTAATTCCACGCTGCAAACGTTCGGCTTCTGGTATTGCACCATGAGTCATTTTAACTGGATAGCAAACTAAAAATTCAACTCCATTTAAACTTTTTGCTAGTAAAAATAGTTTGATTCGAGAAAAAATCTTTCCACTGCATCAATACGACTTTTTTAAAACTATTCCGGGTTATACCGTTTCACTTTATTGTTGATACAAAATCAGGTAGGGGCACTGGGCTTTCGCCGTGCCCCTACTACTATTCGTATGTCTCATGATTTTTGTGAATTGGTATTAATATCTCTACCGATAGAACGGATTATATCGCAACTAACGATTTATCTCAAAGCTTGATAAAGAAACAATATTTGTTAAATATAAGTGATGAAATTACTCAAGGGATAAAAGACATTGATTCATTAAAAAAAGAGAGATTAAAAATTGAAAACCGATAAAATACTCAAATACTTAGATATCTAAGTTGAAAAATTCTAGCCGCCTTCAAATGATGCGGTCATAATGTCTGATAACAGACTTATTATTAATATCCCGAAGTAGCGAATAATAGAAGTATTTTATTCCTGATGAGCGAGCGTTACAATCTGGAAACTGTCATAAGCAGGGTTGAAATTAAAAACGGAAGATATTTCTATTAGTAATAATTTGTACCTTTGTCTGGTGAGCGTTGGAGATGAAAAATACGCTTACTCAACTGCCCGAAAGGCTTAATTTTAGTTGGTGCCAGTCCACTCACCGTTCCACACGGCTGGCTCCTAAATACAACATACATGAGTGTGATTATACCCTATGACACAAGTAACAAGAGTTCCAGTAACATCGCTTGAGTTAGCTACTCCTGCTTCTGGAATGACTTACTACGTTTCAACAAACGGTTTGGACACTAATTCTGGTACTTTTACAAGTCCTTGGAGAAGTATCAGTCATGCGACTTCCTCGGACTCTCCCGTTCAAGCAGGTGACACAATCCAAGTACAGCCAGGTGATTACACAGAGCTAATTACTCTTGAGAAATCAGGTAATTCTACTCTTGGTAACATTACGCTTAAAGCTAACGGTGCCGTTACTTTGCATGACCCCGATCCGAGCAAAGGTGGTTTTAGAGAAGGTGTAATTCAATCAGCAGATAAAGGTTATTGGACTATTGATGGTTTTAGGATCGAAAATACTTCTTGGGCTGGTATTTCACTGCGCGATGCGAACAATATGATTGTGCAAAACAATTACACTTACCAGACAGGTGCATCAGGTATTATCGTTCTCCCTGATATTTACTACGGTGGTGGTGAGGCTGAAGTTACTAGTTCTAACATCAAGATTCTCAACAACACTATTGAGCGAGCTAACTGGAATTGGAAAACAAGCATGGACGTGGGTACTCAGGAATCTCTGAGTATTTGGGGTGTGGATGGATTTGAAGTTGCCAATAATACCCTTAAAGAAGGAAAAAGAGAAGGTATCGATGCCAAAGTTGGTTCCCGCAATGGCTCAATTCACGATAACATCGTTACCGGTCAAGCCATAATATCTGGAACACCTACTGGTTACAACGGAGGTCCAGGAATTTACCTTGATGGAAACCGTGCCACGATGTTCAATATTAGCGTTTACAACAATACTGTTTACGGAAACACCGCAGACGCAATTGCAATTGCAGACGAAGTTCCAGAACAAGGAGATGTATACGACATCCGCGTCTACAATAACGTAGTTTATGGCAATGGAAGACAAGGTATCAACGGTGGCGCTGGGATTAGCATTAACTCAAATGTTCGCAATGTTGAAATTCTGCACAATACTTTCTTCAATAACGTTCAAGCCTTTAATATCGGTGGTCTAGACGGCGGTGGTAAGAAAGCGAGTAATATTACAATCCGTAACAATATTTTTGCCAACAGCACGTACCGTAATGGATTTATTGGTGACACAGACAACGTTACCCTAAGTCAAAATTTATTCACCAATGGCTTTCTCGAACTTTACCAAACTCGGGGAACACTAGCGAATTTACAAAGTAGTAGCAATATTACTGGAGATGCTCAATTCGTCAATCAGAATGGAAATGACTTTCACCTATTATCCTCTTCACCATCTATTGATGTTGGTTTTCAAGGAATCGGCGACTACGCAAAAATAGATAAGGATGGTGTTACTCGTCCTCAAGGTCGAGGTAATGATATAGGTGCTTACGAGTACCGTTGATGTAGGTAGAGAAGAACAAACCAGCTTATTCCAAATCTGTTACCTGGTCTGCCATTAATGCTTGTAACGGGGACAGTTTCAAATAAAACCTATTGCTTATTGTAAGCTGTCATACTTAATTTACTAGAACTTACGCAATAGCTACAGAAAGACTAACCACGGAGACACAGAGACCGCAGAGTTAAGAGGGTATGTTTCGGTTTTTGCGTAAGTCCTATTTACCTTTATTAACCTCAAGAAAGCGGTTGTAAAAATGATTGCAAATTCAATAAATGATTGCCAGCCGCAGCTAGAGTTTCTGGCTTTTTACTAAAACAAAAACGGATAAATTTACTACCTGCTGATTTTGTTGAGAAAAAGCTCGAACCGGGAACAACGGCAACGCCAACTTCTTTGATTAAATATTTAGTAAATTCCACATCATTTTCGTAACCAAAGCGAGAGATATCTGCAAATACGTAGTAAGCACCTTTAGGGACAAAATAGGGAATACCAACTTTATCCAAAATCTCAAGTATAGTATTTCGCTTTTGTAAATACAGTTTTGCTAATTCATCATAGTAACTAACAGGAAGGTTCATCGCTGCTACCCCTGCCCTTTGCAATGGTGCAGGTGCCCCAACGGTAAGGAAATCATGGACTTTACGGATTGCTCCTGTTAGTTCTGGATTTGCTAAAACGTAACCAACTCGCCAACCTGTGACGCTGTAGGTTTTGGAAAGCCCGTTGATGGTGACGGTGCGATCGCGCATTCCCGGTAAAGTTGCGATCGCAATATGCTGGGTTCCGTCGTAAAGAATATGTTCGTAGATTTCATCTGTAAATGCCAACACATCCCACTGCTGACACAGTTCGGCAATTAAAGTTAGTTCTTCACGGGTAAATACTTTTCCAGTAGGGTTATGAGGGGTATTAATAATAATCGCTTTTGTCTTTTCATTAAATGCTTGACGTAACTGGGAATCATCAAATGTCCAATCGGGTGGATGCAGCGATACATAACGTGGAATGGCACCTGCTAATACCGCATCGGGACCGTAGTTCTCATAATACGGCTCAAACACAATTACTTCATCGCCGGGATTCAATGTTGCTAACATCACCGCAGCCATCGCTTCCGTTGAACCACAGGTGACAGTAATCTCCCGTTCGGGATCGATATCTAAACCCAGATACCAGCGAACTTTTTCGCTAATGCTGTTGCGAAACGGTTTATCTCCCCAGGTAATCGCGTATTGATTAACGTCTTCCTCGATTGCCTCGCAAGCTGCTCGTTTCAACTCAGAAGGACAAGAAAAATCAGGAAATCCCTGTGCCAAGTTCACAGCACCATATTGCAAGGCGACTCTAGTCATTTCCCTAATGACCGACTCCGTAAACTGGCTAGCTTTATGCGAAATCTTTTGCAATCCTTGCTGAGTCACCTTAATCCCTCCGGAAATAAACTACGGTACATTGGTCTACATACCGTATTATATAGATATTAGTATGGCACGGATTTTTGATAGTGCATCTTTAAAAATCATCTACATCTGACGACTCTTGTGCATTACTCTCCTCTCGACTTTGCCGAGATCGAAAAGCCCGACTTAAACGCTTGACTCCACTCAGCGTTACTAAAGTCAACACTCCTGCCATTAAAGCCATCTGCCACAATCCGCACCCAATCGCAGCCCCGATACCTGCTGCAATCCACACTGATGCGGCAGTCGTCAATCCCCGCACTTTCGGTGGTGTGGATTCTCTCGATGAATCTTGCAAAATTAATCCAGCCCCAATAAATCCTACCCCTGTCGAGACTCCTTGAATCGTGCGACTAAGGGCATTTGTTGCTGCAAAAGGACTATCTCCCTCAGCCTGTAGTGGTATCATGACAAATAAGGCAGACCCCATACTTACCAGCATAAACGTCCTCATTCCTGCTGCAAAATCCTCCTTTCTGGCGATTTAATCCAATTAAGCAACCAACCAAAAGCGCCATCAACAGCCTAAACCCTATATGCAACCAATCATTAGAAGCAATAAACATTACACTCATTATCTGTATCCCTCAAGCAAGAAACTAAAGCCTTACCATACATGGAAATAAGCTAAATTACCAACCAAGTTGAAATTAGGCTTGGCAAATAGTTGATCAATTTACTGTAGATTCTGCCGAAACCTAATTAAAGGTTAATTGTGATACTCATTTTACACTTCTATGCATAATCTACAAACGTCAAAATCTACGGTTACTAACTAGCCTTTATTGCTTTAGTAAGCTTTCTAGATATCCTCTCACTGCTAATAAAGTAAAGATACTTAAACTTGATTGATTTTTAGTAGTTTTAATAAAAACTACTTGCACGTAGCCATTTAATATGTAATAATCTATTCTTAACTCGCATTCTACGGTATTCCGACTGAATTATCGTAGATTCAAGTTAAGACGCTCGTGCGGTATTGCAAAGCTTCGGCTTGCTGCAACATCTCGTATTGTGGGGGTGTCAAGATGTAGCAAAGGGTAACAAGCACTATTCTGAAATTATTTCACTTTGATAACTAGTAAGATTAACTTCAGAAGAGTGCAGTGTAACCTCGTATCATTGGTGGCAGATTAGGCACAGTTAGTCTGCTACCCTTTTCTAAGTTTGTAGTTTCTCGTCTTTGTATCAGTTTATAGGCTAATTTTTAGTAATTCTAGGTTGAAATAGAAATGTACGAAGAACACCAATACTTCCACAATCTCTCTGAGTTTCTATACCCTCGTCATCCTTATCGCGGTAATTTTAAGCCAGAGAATTTGGTATTTAATGCCAATTTACAAGAATTTTCTCAGCGAGTTAGCTATATATCTGCTCTGCAAACAGGAGGTAAACTTTCTGCCCAAGAAGCTTACGAGCAAATTAAAATGCTTTGGAAACAGTTAAAGCATTCCAAAAAAGAACTCAATATTGATAAATTCGAGAGTTAATTTATATG
>CAXTCQ010000036.1:0-24218 GCA_964242965.1 uncultured Calothrix sp.
TTAGGAATTAGGAGTTAGGAGTTAGGAGTTAGGAGTTAGGAATTAATAATTGCTTTCTTCCTTTACTCCCTATAATCCCCCTGCTATAACTCTCCTTCTTCTACTCCCCGTACTTCTAACTCACAACTTATAACTCATAACTGCGAACTCATAACTGCGAACTCATAACTCTTAACTTTTAACTCCTAACTCCCCCTTGCTTCATCTTCTTCCATAATTTCCGAGGCTTTATCAGTTAGTGGCTTTACAACCTTAGCGATCGCTTCCTGTATAAATGCTTTGACAAATTCATCGCGCTTATTTAATTGAAACTGCCGCTGCACTACTTCTGTCATCCCACCATCGCCCCAATCTTGGTCGTTACGAAAATACTCGATAAAACTTTTACCTGCTATTCGCGTTAAATACGCAGCTGTTACACCTTGAATTGCTCTGCCAATAATAAATGTACCGACATTCAACTGCAATGCTGTCGAAAGTAACTGTAATGCACCTTTGACAATTCCCAATCCGGCAATAGTTTTTGCTAAAGATAATGCTAACTCGCGTCCGCGTTCCATATTTAATTCACAGCCGTACATTCGCCCAATTTCTACTACCATTTGGGCGTTGACTGCGGCAGTCGCTAATAAGTCAACTACGGGTAACGGTGTCACAGAAACTACACCTGCTCCAATCCATTGAAAACGCTCGACGATTTTATCGGCTTGGCGGCGACGCTGGGCATCGATGAGTTTTCGGGCTTCTTCGCCCAGCCGCATCGATTGTAAAAGGATATTATCGGCAACTAAATCTTCGCCTTCTGCCCGTAATATTGCTGCCATGCGTCGTAGTAACGGTAGTATTTCTGGCTCTGGTTTAGCAATTTGACCGTCCTCCAACTCGATTGGTTGCGGGTTGGCAGATATTGTCACGACATCGTTTGTGGAAATAAACCCGCGTACCCGTTCGCGTAACCTTGCTACAATGGCTTCTTTGTCTTCGTCGGTATATAAATCGGTTTTATTAAGGACGAGAATTGAACGTTTGCCGATTTCTGCTAATGCTCGCAATGGTTGATATTCGGAACGTCGTAAGTCATTATCTACCACAAATAATAATAAATCAGCTTCGGTTGCCAAGCCTCGCGCGAGTTGTTCGCGTTCGGTTCCCGCTATACCTGCTTCTAAAATTCCTGGGGTGTCGGTAATTAGTATCTTGCGTTCTAACCCCTTCAACCGCAAACAATAAGTTTCCCCTGCGGTAGTTGTACCCATTGGTGCGTCAACTCTACCTACCATTCGCCCCATTATCGCGTTCACGAGAGAAGTTTTACCCGCACTCCCCGTACCGAAAACGACAACTTGAATTTCGCCGCGTGCTAGATTGGCTTCGATTTCCCGCGATTTGCTGAGTAATGCTTGACGGGTAACTTCATCCTGAATTTGGGAAACTTGCTGCCTGACTGCTTGCAGCGTTGAAGATGCAGCTTCAGATTTGGCTGCGGGAATTTCGATTGGGGTAGTACGTTGCGAACGTTTAGACGCACCGGAACCGCGACGCGAACGTGTTTCCCCTGCTTGGATTACGACTACATAATAAATAAATGCCGCAATCAACGCTCCAATTAGGACAACCAGCAATAGCAATAGCAAATTGCCAACAAAACCAAAGTAGGAAAGTTGCCATGAAAGTTGGTACAGATATTGAATCAGCCACAAGCTAAGACTCAAAATCACGATTAAACCAACAATGAGCGTAATTAAGCGCGGAAGAGGCATGGAGAATAAAGGGGGAAGAGTTAGGAGTTAGGAGTTAGGAGTTAGGAGTTAGGAGTTAGGAGTTAGGAGTTATGAGTTAGGAGTTAGGAGTTAGGAGTTAGGAGTTAGGAGTTAGGAGTCGGAAGGGGCGGGTTTACTAGTATCTTATTAGAAAATTTGGAAACAAGAGTGAACGCGCCCGTACAGAGGCGCGGAGTTAAGAATAAAAGTTGCTCTTTCTCTTTCCCCTTACCCTTTACCCCTTTCCCCTTCCCCCTTCTCCCTTCCCTCTTTTTCTTTCTAATTAATCTTAATTGCATGGTAAATTTTGATACAAAAAAATCCAGTTACGAAACTGCAACATTCACTATAGTCATGACAGAACTATTTAAATTAAAACATCTGCCAGAGGGAACTTGAACTAGGTTAAAAATGTGTTTCATCGGCTTAGTATTCGGCAAAAAATAGTCTGTGTGTATTCTGTGGTGATAATTATAGTTTTAGGGACAACCACAGGTTTGATAATCGGCTCAAGTTACATGCTACAAGCGCAACAATTGATAATTATGGTGGCTGATGAAGGTCGCTTGTTGAGTAATTTGCAGGGAGTACTATTAGAAATTCAAAGCCATCAGCGAGAGATTGCCTATTTTCTCGAACAACCTCAAGATTTAGAACGACAAACTTCGGATCTAGTAGCGCATCTTGCCGAAGCTGAAACAATGCTTGCCGAATTACATAAGTTTAGTCAAACCAAATCGCAAACTGATTTGCAAGCGTTGCTCGAAGAATGTGACAGCGCCATAATTGGATATATTCAGGAAACTAGAACATTAACCCAGCGGCTTCCAGTATTAAGTCAACAGCAGGGTGTAAAAAATACCCAACAATTGATTTGGCAATTTGAAGGAAGCCGTACCAAGTTAAAATTTTATAAATTTACGCACAAATTAAACGACTTTGCCAAAACACTTAGCGATACTCGCGCAGGCAGTGGCTACCGCGATCGCCAAAAAGCTGATGCAGGATTCCAAATGGCAAAATTGCTAGAAGTTCAACTTATTATTGGCATTATTATCATTTTGGGCATTTCAATTATTTTTGCAGTCTACACAGCCAGTATTATTTTGCGTCCGCTACGTGCAGTTACTTGTGTTGCCAATCAAATCCAAGCAGACAATATTGAGCTACCGATGCCTGTTAATACCAACGATGAAGTTGGTTTAGCCAATTCGCTTTGGGAAATCGAACAGGTGAAGCAGCTTTTAGAAGCGGAACAAGCTGAAAATCAAATCAGGCTGATTCAAAACGACAAAATGTCGAGTTTGGGGCAAATGATAGCTGGAGTTGCTCATGAAATTAATAATCCCGTCAATTATATTTTGGGCAACCTCGACCACGCCAAAAAATATTTTGAAGATATATTAAGCTTATTGCAAGCGTATAAAAACGAAGTTACCAATCCGTCGGCATCCGTTGATGCGATCGCACAGCAAATCGATATCGAATTTATCAAGGTAGATTTACCCAAACTACTAACATCAATGGAGTTTGGAGCTAATCGCGCTTGTGAAATTGCCCAAAGTCTAAAAGATTTCTCACGTCTCGATGATGGTGAGGTCGAGTCTGTGAATTTACACGCTTGTATCGATAGCACGCTATTAATTTTACAAAATCGTCTGAAATTTGGTATCGATGTGATTCGCAATTATGGCGATATTCCAACTATTAAAGGTTATACAGGTTTGCTCTATCAAGTATTTATGAACCTGTTGAGCAATGCAATTGACGCACTCGAAGATAAAAAAGCTACAAACGCAGAATTTCAACCAGTAATAAATATTACTACTAGATATATTAATAATTTGGTTGTCGTGCGAATTATAGATAACGGTTCGGGCATTTCCTCGGAAAATCAATCTAGAATTTTTGACAAATTTTTTACAACCAAAGTACGAGGAGTCGGGACTGGATTAGGTTTAGCAATTACTTATGAAATAGTTACACAAAAGCATCATGGTGAAATCACTTTTGAATCCGAACTTGGACGAGGAACCCAATTTGAGATAACACTACCATTCGTCGAGTAGGGAGTTAGGAGTTAGGAGTTAGGATTTAGGAGTTAGCAGTTAGAAGACAGGGGAGATGGGAAGAGTAAATTCTCTTTTGTCCCCCTTGCCCCCTCTCCTTTTTAACATTTTCTATACAAAAAGCTGACTTTTTACGAAATTACTGGTGGAAAATCGCAGTGAATATGTGAGAATCTTGTGGTTGTGAGAACCAAGGGAAAACAAACTTATGGGACTTTTTGACCAAATACTCGGTGCAGTTGTAAATCCCAATCAACAGGGCAGTATGGCTCAACTCGGTGGTATTATGAACGCCGTGCAGCAACTAAGCAGTAATACTGGCACAGACTCATCAGCCATCGGGTCAGTTATGGCTGTTGTTGGCAATCAAGTTCGTTCGGCTTTGCAACAAAAACAAGCAAACGAAGGACCAGATGCGGTACAAGGTTTAGTTAATCAGTTTGCTGGTAATTCTCCCAATCCTAGCGCGGTTGCATCTTTGTTTTCACCCGCAATGCAGCAGCAAGTTGCTGAAATAGCTTCTCAACGTACAGGTATAGATACGGGCATAATTCAGCAAATGTTACCCATGATTGTGCCATTGGTATTAAATTTTTTACATTCAGGTGCAAGTACTCAAGGTGGTGGTAATCCTGTGTTAAGTTCTTTCCTTGATGCTGATGGTGATGGCGATACTGATATAGCCGATGCGATGCAAATGGCAAGTAGATATATGGGACGTTAAGAAATAATAGGGGAAGAGGAAAAGGGGAAGGGGAAAAGCGAAAGGTTTATTAATAAACGATTCTTCTATTCTTGATTTTTCTATTCCCCTAAGTCTGGATAATTTTTGAGCGAAGATGACGTGTACCAATTAATACTGCTTAAATGATAATTCCCGCATTGCTACGCGAAGGAAAGGTACGGCGTGGATATATTGGCATCGGCGGACAAAATGTTGAGTTACCTCGCCGCGTAGTTTTATACCATGAGTTAGGTGTAGAGCGAGGCATTTTGGTGATTTCGATTGAAGAAAAGGGTGCAGCGCAGAAAGCTGGATTAGTCCAAGGTGACGTGATAGTTGGTTTCGACGGACAACCAATTGGTAGCGTGGACGAATTGCATAAATTTTTGTCATACGAACGAGTTGGAGTAACATCGCGTCTCACTGTTCTGCGTCGAAATCAAAAATTAGTCCTCGATATGATTCCAGAGAATCGCGAATAAAGGTTTAAGCGGAGTCTAAGAAGCACTTCGGGTGCAAAGCACCCTTAATACGGGCATCGCATGTTGAAATACTGTGTAACATGAAACAATATCCCCGACTTTGTAAGAGAAGTCGGGGATTTGAGTCTTTCCTACTCCAAAGAAGGTGAAACATGGGTCGTTTAAATCCTTACTCGCTGCAAATGCAAATTACCCGAATGTTTGAACAAGGGCAATCATTTTTTGCAACAACAAAAGTACATGATTGGCTGCAAGAACGCGGTCACAGTCCAACGGATTATGACATTATTTTTAATAAAAAACCTGCACCTCCAGGCTCGAAAGAAGTGATGGTTGTAGAAATCGAATTGCGTCGTAAAGATGGACAACCCGTAGACCCTTGGTTGCAAGAACAAGCAAATTTACATAGTTAGTTCTCGTTTCTCGTTCCCAGGCTTCAACCCTTGTCATTACCAACATTTTTCATAGAATCAAATCGCGCTAAAACTATTATCCCGCCTGGGATTTGCAATCCCAGGCTCATAGCATAAGTCCGTTAAAACGGACTTAAAAGTAAATTCAGTCAGATTTATCTGAATGCACGCTATTAGCCAACGGTTGTAAACCGTTGGCGGGATAAAAGTTTACGAGATTAATAAATGTTGGTAATGACAAGGGCTTCAACCTGGGAATGAATTTCTATTAGGTCTGCTGCCTTTAGTACGCCACTGTACAAACGAATAAACAAACGAACTTAATATTACTAAAGTTCATCGAAACTTAATCGAAACAAGCGTTAATAATTGCGGAATGCTTATTTTAGCAGCGGAAGTTGAAATAATACCTTTTAATATCATAAACATGAAATCGCGTCGTTTTTGGGTTATTGCTTTTTGGTTTTACCTGGGTATTTTATTCACCATCTCGATTTCCGCATACCTTCGAGTCATTCCCACAGAAATTTCTCGATTCCCTTACTACGACACAGTTTTACATTTTCTATTATTAGGCATTGCTGCATACTTAAGCCATCTGGCTCTAAACAAACGTCAATTTAACATCTTTAATATACAACTTCCCCTCGCACCATTCATTGTTTTCTTTTTCTGCATCATTGACGAGATAATTCAAAAGTTTTCACCGCACCGTAGCGCTGATTGGGTTGACCTTACTGCCGATTTATGCGGCATTATTCTATTTACATTTTTGGCACAAAAAACACCAACTCATCAAAGTAATAGGAAAATATAGTTAGACCCGACCCAGAACCCCGACTTCGTAAAAGTTGTCGGGGTTCTTGTTCCTCACGACTGGTTTATAAATATTGCTGTATTTTGTATTTGCTGAAAACTTCTAAAATTGTGCTGGCAAAAGCGAAACATGTGCAGAAACAACCTTCCATCCTTCAGGAAAACGCTGCCACATTTGGCTTTGTCGTCCCAAGCGTTCCACCCCATCGATGATACGACGAAATTCTAATGTGACTGCGGCAGAATCATTACCAAAGGTAACAACCTTAAGGTTAAAAATTTCCCGTTTCAGATTGAAAGTTGGTCGAGAAGCGCGAAATTGTTGAATTTGTTCGCTACCGTATAGGTTTTCAGCTAACCCAAACCGCACCACCTCCGGTGCATTCCAGAACAATGCATCGAGAACTTCCAGGTTATTACTGCAAAGTGCCTCTTCGTATTGTATGTATAAATTAGTTAATTCTGCTACTACCGCAGCGTTATTTATATCCTTCATAAATGATTTTCCATCTGAGGTGAAGCTGCAAAATGTCGTATAACTATTATTTAGGGCGAAAAAAGCAAAAAACCGCGAAGGGTTAACGTGAATTATGCCATATATCGCCGGAGTGCGATGTGGCATGAAAAGGATAAAAAATATCAGTTTTGCATTCGCTTCAATCACCCAAGGATTGCGTTCCCTTGATAAACTTTATTTCTGAGGTGTTTCAGCTATCCAAATATGGCAACTATTAACGATAATTATCTCAAGCTCAAAGCTGGCTATCTATTTCCGGAGATTGCCCGACGGGTAAATACATTCGCAGAAGCGAATCCCGAAGCAAAAGTAATTCGCTTGGGAATTGGTGATGTCACCGAACCTTTACCCGAAGCTTGCCGCACTGCCATGATTAAGGCAGTCGAAGAAATGGGGATTCGGGATACCTTTAAAGGATATGGCCCCGAACAGGGGTATGCTTGGTTGCGCTTGGCGATCGCTAAACACGATTTCCAAGCGCGTGGTTGCGATGTGGATGCTTCAGAAATTTTTATTTCGGATGGTTCTAAATGCGACAACGGTAATATTCTCGATATCTTCGGTAATAACAATAAAATTGCTGTTACTGACCCTGTATATCCGGTATATGTAGATACTAACGTCATGGCGGGACATACGGCTGAAGCTAACGAAGCGGGGGAATATGGAGGTTTAGTTTACCTTCCCGTGACTGCCGAGAATAACTTTACTGCACAAATTCCTACAGAAAAAGTCGATTTAATCTATCTTTGTTTCCCTAACAACCCGACGGGTGCAACTGCAACGAAGGAACATCTTCAAGCTTGGGTAGATTATGCTTTATCTAACGGTTCCATCATTTTCTTTGATGCAGCTTACGAAGCATTTATTTCCGACCCCAGTTTACCGCACTCGATTTATGAAATCGAAGGTGCAAGGAATTGTGCAATCGAATTTCGTTCTTTCTCTAAAAATGCAGGTTTTACGGGAACCCGTTGTGCGTTGACTGTTGTACCCAAAACCCTAACTGCAAAAGCTGCGGATGGTACGGATGTAGAATTGTGGAAGTTGTGGAATCGTCGTCAATCAACCAAATTTAATGGTGTTTCTTACGTTATCCAAAAGGGTGCAGAAGCGGTTTACTCGGAATCCGGGCAAGCGCAAACCAAAGCTTTGGTAAACTTCTACATGGAAAATGCGAAAATTATCCGCGAAAGATTAACAGCAGCAGGTATTCAGGTGTATGGAGGTGTGAATGCTCCTTATGTTTGGGTGAAAACACCCGATAATTTATCAAGCTGGGATTTCTTTGATAAGTTGTTGCATTCAGTGAATGTAGTTGGTACACCTGGTTCGGGTTTTGGTGCTGCGGGTGAGGGTTATTTCCGCATTTCAGCATTTAATAGTCGGGAAAATGTTGAGGAAGCAATGCGACGGATTGCGGAGAAGTTTAAAGTCTAAGCTGCAATTGTCAACTTTAATTATAATTTGGTTTTGTTAGACTCAATCTAAAAGGTTACAGTGGGTAGTGGTTCATGTCATTAATTGTCACCCTTTTGAGAGAACCAGATCCCCGACTTCTTTAAGAAGTCGGGGATCTAAACCTTACGACTTGTCATTAATGACATGGACTAGTAGCTACCCACTTTAATTTACTATCGAATATAGTTGATATCAAGTTAGTAAGAGGAGCTTTTTATGCGTTTGCTAAGAATTCAAGTTCCTGATTTTCGTGTTCTAAAAAATGTTGACATAAATTTTGAGAAGGAATTTGTTCCGAGTATTTTTCCAATTGGTAGTCAAAATGGTGGTGGTAAAAGTACGCTTTTACAATTAATTTTTGTTTTGCTTCACTGTTCTACTCATGCTGACCGGAGAGAATATTTACAAAATTTTTTGAACGGATTTACTATAAACGATGATTCCGACAATCGGATATTAGCAATAATTGACATTTGGGATGGTGAAAAAATTGTTAAACTAAAATTTTTATCGTGCAAAGATTCTTATATAAAAAACATACTTGGAGAAAGTTATATAAATGAAAATCAAGAAAATACTTACCTTGATTTTTCTAAATTACAGCTTGTTGACAACACACTTATGAGAATAAAATTAGAATTAGAATTAAAAAGGGAAAAGTCAAAACTTAAAAGCTTTAATGAAGAACTTCTAGAACTTAAGCATATTTTGCAAAACCTCCAGTCGGAAAAATTGTTATATATTTGTAATTACTTAGTAAACAGCAATAAAGTTGATGCTATCTTATTATGTCATATTGATAATTTAGAGATAGATAAAGCTAATGATTTTTTCCAAGAATTATCTCAAAAAATCTTTCTTGCTGCTCCTAGTACTCAAGTTTTTCTATTCCTCCCTCAAAAATCAAGAAAGCTATTATTTAGAGAACGACAAGAAGCAAATGATTACTATTCCTTAATTGGAACTGCGAAATATAGATTAACAGGGTTGTTTATGTATGATTTTCTAGCAGTAGATTTATTAATTGAAGCTTTCAAAGCATCTAGAGATAAAGATTTTAGAGAAGCTATACAGAAAGGTGAATATGGTAATAGTTATAAAGAATTGATGACTGACTTAGATGCTATTCTTTTAAATAAAAAAATAATACTTGATGATGATTTTTCTGGAATTACTTTTCAATTAAATAAAGATGGTGAGTATATCGAACTTTATCCTGAAGACTTAAGTCACGGTGAGTTGAAAAGACTCAGTATTTATATGTGGATAAGATATCATAATATTGAAGATGCAATTGTTTTAATGGATGAGATTGAAATTGCATTTCATCCAGATTGGCAATATCAAATAATTTCAGACCTTCAACAATGGTCTAAGAGTAATCAATATATTTTGGCAACTCATTCATACGAACTTTGTCAAGCTTTAACACCATCTCATGTTAAAGAGCTAGAGCCAAAAGTTTTAAAACAATAAGTACAAAATTAAATATGAGTTTAAACTTAGAAGAGTTAAGACAGCACAGCGAATTAATTATTCATTCTCGTCGAATTCAAAATAAGATTGTTGTTTTGTGTGAAGGTGAAGGTAGTATCTGGAACCTTAAAGGTAGACCATCCCCGCAATCATATGGAAAGATGGAGCAAATGCCAGATGCCAACTTTTATAGTGCGTGTGTTCCTAAGTGGTGGAGTCAATATCGACCGCAATTTTTTAATTGCGGAGATAGGAAAGATGTATTAGACACATATTTTAAAGTTTTAGAGTTACACTGTGAAAACAGTACAAAATCGTATTTGAATCCGGAAAAGCTTTTTGCAATTGTAGATTTAGATTTACAAGTGCAAAAAATAGATAATTATCATTTTGTAGATACCGAAGAAATATTTTTTAATCTTTACAAAGAATCGAAGGTTAATAAAGACAATGCTTCAGAGCATCGTATATGGGTGACAGGGTTAATACACAAAGAAGCATATTTTTTAACTCCAGAGTTACAATCAGTATTTGATAGTTTTCCTAACCGTCCTTATTATAGAGGGAATATACTTAAACTCTTAGACATTTACACTGATATGATAGATACAATTTGTAGTGATTTAGATTTACAGAACCATCTGCAAAGATTATATGCTCGTGTTTATTATTGTCATGGATTAGATTGTACAGATGTATATAAGTTGTGTGACTCTTGGAAAGCTCAGTTTAATAATACTAAAAATGAAGCACGTAAAAACCAACTAATTGTAGCTTTATTAATGCTTAAAAAAGCTAAGTTTTTTTGGCATCAAATTAAACCTAGTAGCGATTGGACTCGCTCCGAACAGATATTTAGAGAACAACTATCATTAGAGATAGGCAGATTTTATTCTGAGTCTAACTGTGATGATTCTCATCTCCCCTTCTTCTTTAAAACCTTGTATGAGTTTATTTAAAGTTAAAATATAAAATTTAATTTCTAGAGCCAAACTATTTTTAAAATATATGTTATATACATATATTAAAAATAAAGATATAAGTTATAGTGATGCGAATTTTACTTGTAGATGACGACGAAATATTTTCTAGCTTGCTGAAGAGTAGTCTTACCGAGCAGCGTTATACTGTGGATGCTGCGACAGATGGACAGGAAGGGTGGGATTTTGTCGAATCGGCTAGCTACGATTTAATTATATTGGACGTGATGCTACCAAAACTCGATGGAATCAGCTTCTGTCGTCGGTTACGTGCTTCGTGTTTGCAGGTTCCCGTACTACTGCTAACAGGAAGGAGTACTAGTGAAGATAAAATAGCGGGACTTGATGCAGGTGCTGATGACTATGTAACTAAGCTTGTACCGTTACCAGAATTAGAAGCTAGGATTCGTGCATTGCTGCGTCGCAAACCCACTACTCTATCCCCGGTATTAGAATGGGGAAATCTTCAATTAAACCTCAGTCAATGCGAGGTAACGTACAGTGGGATTGCATTGAACCTGACAGCCAAAGAATATGCTTTAATCGAGCTATTCATGCAAAATCCTCAAAAAATCTACAGTCAAAGCAATATTTTGAGTCAGTTATGGTCGCTGTCAGATGAACCAGCCAGTGGAGATACAATTAGAGCATTGATTAAGCGATCGCGTCAAAAGTTCAAGACTGTCAATGCTGCGGATATCATCGAAACTGTCTATGGTTTAGGTTATCGTCTCAATCCAGCTTTTCAAAAAACCCAACCAAGTCAAATACCTGAATCTCCCAAACAAAAACCTACTGCCAACAAGCAAGATAGCAAGTCAAGAATCCTCGAACAAATGGACGCTATCGAACAAGCAATTCAACAACTACAGCAAAACCCATCTAATAATGAATCGCGTCTCATTGCTAAAACCGAAGCGCACAAATTAATTAGTTCGCTTTCGCAGCTTGGTTTATCCCAAGCTGCGAAAGTCCTCCAAGAAATTGAGATGATTTTAAAACAAGAATTATTAAAGCCATTATGCGATGCTCCGACAATTCGGGAAGCTAAAGCTATGGAGTCGCTACACTCGCGCATCCAAGAATTACGCTTATTTATTAATAATAGTTCTCTCCCAATTGCAAAACTAATACCAACCCAACCCACTCCAATACCCGATGCAAAAATCATGGTATTGGACGATGACAAATTAATTCTACGCTTTTTAGAAACATTATTACAGCCTTGGGGATTGCAAGTTACCACCCTCAACAACTCACAACAATTTTGGTCTGAACTCGAAACGGTGACACCCGACTTACTTATCCTCGATGTCCAAATGCCCGATACTAATGGTATCGAATTGTGCCAAGCTTTACGCAATCACGAGCGTTGGGCACCTTTGCCAATTGTATTTCTTACCGGACAGCGCGATACTGAGACGATTCAAAACATATTTGCAGCGGGTGCTGATGATTACGTTAGTAAACCCGTTGTTGCACCCGAATTAATAACACGTATTTTTAATCGCTTAGAACGGACTCGCTTATTACGTGAATATGCAGAGAAAGATTCCTTAACTAACTTACCCAATCGTCACCGTTCATCGCAAGACTTGGACAGGCTAATACATCTAGCCTTCCAATATCAACAAACCTTTTGCTTGGCAGTACTGACATTAGATAATTTAGCACAAATAAATCGTAATTACGGACACCGCATTGGCGACCAAATGCTACGCAAATTAGCCCAAATTTTACGCCAAGAACTGCGAAATGAAGATATTATTTCGCGTTGGGATGGTGCAGAATTTGTTGTCGGAATGTATGGAATTACACGGGGTGAAGGTGTGGAATGGTTAGCACAAGTATTGGAGGTACTGCGTAGTGTTGACTTTACTATAAATAATACTGAATCAATTACAGTCACATTTAGTGGAGGTGTTACCCAGTATCCAGAAGACGGGAAAGACTTACAGACACTTTATCAAAGTGCAGGGGAAATTTTAGAAAAAGCGAAAGATTTGGAAGGTAATTGTATATTACCAGCAACTTGGAATAGGCGATCGCAATCTTTTGCAGTGATGGATGTAATCTTGGTACATCAAGACTCAGCGTTTGCGACTTCTGTGATGAGTGCATTATTGACACGAGGTTATCATGCTCACTGGTTAAAAGACGGAAAAACAGCTTTAGATATTTTGGCAGGAAATAAACCCTCTTTACATGCTAAAGCCATTTTAATCGAGTCAAATTTACCATTACTCGAAGGAATAGAAGTACTCAAACATTTCAAACGTGAAAAAATTACGCAACGGTCAAAGGTTATATGGTTATCCGAAGAATCGATTGAAGTTGAAAAAGCTAAAAATTTGGGATGCGTTGATTATATTAATGTACCTTGTAATATTTCCGCATTTATGCTGCGTCTGCGTCAAGTTTTGGGCAGCAAAACTTCGTAATGTTCCCCATTTGATTTATCTGAAGTAATCGGGACAATCGGTTGATAATAAAGACAAAAACTATTACTCTCCAAAGCTTGAGTAATAATAGCAATCCATTGCATTTCACCTTGAACTTTAACTATCTCGCTATCGTTCGCTTGATAAACATGAACGCGATCGCGTCCTTTGTTTTTGGTCATGTAACAAGCTGCGTCCGCAGCATTCAGCACTGTATTAATATTGTGATTGTTATCATCAATCATTACTAAACCAATACTGACTCTGATTGTGAAAGTTTTATCTTGCCAAACAAAACGAAACTCTCTAATCCGCTGTACGAGTGTATTCGCAATTACCAATGCTGGCTCGAAAAGACAACAAGATAGTAGTATCCCAAACTCATCTCCACCCAAACGTGCTAAAGTGTGCCAATGCATTGGTGGTGATGACAGCATCCCCAATCGATTTTAATGTTACCTGAGCGAGTTCTTTTTCTGCAAATAATTCTTGTTCTAAGAGGATGCGATCGCTAATGTCAACTGCCACACCTCCGACTAACTGTCGTCCCCGATCTTTAAACAGAAATTTAAATGTTAACCAATGATACAGACATCCATCGGACGTGGGAACCGTTTCGATTACCTGTAAAGTTTCTCCCGTCAAAAGAACATGCGCGTCATTTTTTTGCACCTGTTTTGCTGTCTCTTCTGGCAACCAATCAAAATCCGTCTTACCCTGCAAATCGGCAATTTGAACGTTAAATTTATCCTTGAATGTCTGATTGATGTAAACGTATCGTCCCAAACAGTCCTTCATAAAAGCAACTGCCGGACTATTATTCATAAAAGCTTTGAAGCGTTCTTCACTCTCTTTAAGGGCAGTTTCAGCAATTTTACGCTCGGTAATATCCCGACCAATATAAACGAAATGTTATAATCCTTTTATCTCTGTTTCCACGACAGATACGCAAAATGTCACAGTTAGCTTTTTTCCGGTTTTTGTCTGACAAACAATCGAGCAATTATTCAAAAAATCATTTTGAGCTAAAAGATTATGATGAGAAGCTTCGGGTAAGATATTATTGTCAGTAATAATCCTTGAAATTGGCTTGTCAATCAATTCTTCTTGACTATATTCAAACAAATCAACTGCCGCTTGATTCGTTTTGATTATTTGTCCTGACTGCGTTGTTACGAATAATGCATCTTTGAGAGATGTAATAATTTTATCTAAGTAATTGTTAGAAGTCGATAATGCACTCAATAAAAGACTTGCTTGGTTATTTTTTTGAGCTAACTGCTGCGCTAAATTCATCCGTTCTGTTGTCTCTTCTAATAAGATAATCAACACACCATCCAAACTTGTAATATATAAATCAATATAAAAATATAAATTAGGCGAAATTACCCGCGCAATCCCTTCTAATTTAAAACTCTTTTGCCGACCTTCTAAGATATCGGTTAAACAATCTTCGATTCCGATTAGTTCTGGGAAACCAAGTCGGATATCATTTCCTGGCATTACTTCGTTGGGATCGACAAAGCGTCGAACACCTAAAGAAGTTTCTAAGATGAGCAACTCATGAGTAACTGCTAAAGATTCAGCGTCATGTGGAACTAAAAGTTTTTCAATAATAGTATTCATCAAAACTTAGCTCAAACGCGATGGTAAAGTAAGTAGTGTTTGCAACTTTATGATTTTGTGAGAACATATTTCCCAAAAATAGCTCGAATCAACGAATACAAAAATAAATCGTTTTAGATTTTAACTAACCTCATTTTTAGGAGTACTCTTTCTTTGCTATGTATAACAAACACACTATTAATGATTATTAATGTGTATATTTATTAAAATCGCAATGTATACTTTACCAAATCTTTAGTTAAATCGGTTCAGTAAAATATTCTTACACTATGTTCATTAATTTCAAAAATAACACTATTTACGTATTGACAATTTACTTATTTTATGATTTAAGATATTTTTTGCGCTCATTCTCTAAAGCAATTTGAACAAATTCATATTCAGCTTGAATTTGGGAAATTAATGATTCTGTACCAATTAATCTTTCATTTACTGCCATTATCTCCAATTCTGTACACATTGATGCTAGATTGACTGCACCTAATGTTGCGCTAGTCGAAGAAAATGTATGAGCCGCACGCCGCAGAGCATTATAATTAGCTTGGTCTCGGTAAACTTGAATATCTTGCAAGAGTCTTGGAGCTTCTTCGAGGTAGTAATCAATTGTTTCAAACAGAAATTCTACTGCATCAACAGATGGATTAAAACTTGCCATGTGTAGAATTTCGTACAAAGTTGCAAAGTGAATTGAATTTGGCATTGGATTTGGAGTTAGGAGTTAGGAGTTAGGAGTTAGGAGTTGAGAGTTGGGAGTTGGGAGTTGGAAGTTGACAGTTGGGAGTTTTTGTATTGTGTTTTGCTTACTTAACTAGGGGAGTCGGTAGCACTTTCGCAAACTATTGGTTGACACCTTCTGAGTGTCTGCATCAGTTCTGCGATGCGAATTGGTTTGACGAGATAATCATTCATCCCGGATTCTAAACAGCGATCGCGTTCTCCCCACATTGCACTTGCTGTTAATGCAATAATCCAAGGTTGAGTTTCTAACGTCCATCCCTGTTTAATATGCTGGGTTGCTGTCAAACCATCCATCTCTGGCATTTGTATATCCATCAATACGACATCATAGAGTTGACGACGCAACGCGGAGAGTGCTTCTAAACCATTGTTTACAACACTTGGTTGATAACCCATTCGCTGCAACATTAACTTAATCATCCTTTGATTAATTATATTATCTTCTACCAACAGTATTTTCAAAGGATGCTGTTCGGCCATTTGAGCATCAAACTTGGGATTGTTTTCTGCCTCTAACATTTGGGTGTGAATGAATGGTTCTGAACCTCTAAATATGCGATTCACAATTTCTTCGGGAACAATAGATGTCGAAATTACAAAGTAGAATACAGTCCCTTTACCGACTTCGCTTTCTACCCAAATTTTCCCACCCATCAATTCACATAGTTGTTTGCAAATAGCAAGTCCTAATCCCGTACCTCCATATTGACGTGTAATCGAAGAATTAACTTGACTAAAAGGTTTAAATAAACGTTCTAAGCTTTTTTGAGCAATTCCAATACCTGTATCTCGGACTGCAAACTCTATTTCCTGAGTACTCTTATTATTCATATTCTTGCAAGCTATAGCTGAAATTTCGACACCACCAGTTTCAGTAAATTTAATTGCATTACTAACTAAATTTACTAAAACTTGCCGCAATCGAGTAATATCTCCTACAATCATCGTTGGAATTTCTGGAGTATCCAAAAAAGTCAATTTTAATCCCTTTTCCTTAGCTTTTAGCGCAAGTAAAACTAGAGCTTCGTTAATACATTTTCGCAGTTCAAAAGGTTGCTCCTCTAATTCCAACTTACCCGATTCAATTTTTGACAAATCAAGCATATCGTTGATAATTTTATGCAAAGCATTTCCACTAGTATAAATAGCTTCACTAAATTCGCGTTGTTCGTCAGTTAAGTTAGTATTTAATAATAAACTTGCCATTCCAGCGACTGATGTAATCGGAGTCCTAATTTCATGACTAATCATCGCTAAAAATTCTTGTTTAGCAAGTTCTGCTTGCTTGCGTTCGGTCATATCGCGCAGAATATAAACATATCCTTGAAAATGTTCAATTTCGGTTTGAACCATCGACATTGAGAATGCAATCGGGATTATTTTGCCGTATTTGGTTTGACAAACAGTTTCTATTTCTTCACGTTTATTGATTTCTAGTTTGTAATTATCAATTTTTTTAAGGATTACTGATATATCTTGCCCTTCGAGTTCTACTTCATCATATCCCAACATTTGACGAGCAGACGCATTAATTTTTTTGATTTTTCCTGACATGGTTGTGACTAACAAAGCATCTGCCATTGAAGTCACAATTTGTTCAATATATTGCTTAGAAGCGGTGAGAGTAAGTAATAATAAATTTGACTCATTCGCACTCTGCACTAAAGACTTTTCTAAAACCATTCGTTCTGTGCTGTCTACCATAAGCAGCATTATTTCATTACTCAAACTACTTTTTGTACTTTTAATGATATGAATATCGATATATAAAGTAGAAGTATCTTGAGAACGATTTATTCCCTTAATTTCAAAGCTTTTTTCCTCTCCTTGTAAAATTGTTTCAAAAATATCTTCCATTCCAATCAATTCGGGAAAAGCAATCCGAACATCGTTACCTTCCTTAACTTCATCGGGAACGTCAGCAAAACCAGATATTGTCGATGATATTTCTAGAATCTGGAAATCTCGATCGATAATCAAGTATTCAATGCAATCAAGAGACAACAGATAAGTTAATAATGAATTCATTGTGATTAAATTAAAGATTGGGTCAATTTTTGAAAAATTGTATCGACATTGTTGCCAGTTTTTGCTGACGTATGATAAGTACCTAATATGCAAGCATTATCATTAAACGAATATAGTTTTTGCAAATTTTCTAAATACTCTGCCTCGATTAAGTCTGATTTATTCAAGGCAATGACAATATAGCTTTTAGGATTAACGCTTAAAAAACTTTGGATATGTACCGTAAGATGGTCGAGGGTTTCTTGTCGTGTTATATCACCAACTATAACTGCTCCCTTCGCTCCTTGGAAATAGCTAGGAGCAATTCCTTTAAATTTATTACTACCTTCAATATCCCAAATAATCAGTTGTATGTCTTGTGATTGCAAGTTAATTTTTGGTAATGCAATTAATTTGCGCGACATTTTTACTCCTACGGTTGAAAGATATTCATCGCTAAACTGCTTCTCAACAAATTGACGAATCAAGCTCGTTTTCCCGACACTAAAATCACCTATGAGACAAACTTTTCTGGAAATTGTAGACATAATCATTAATAGGGAGTTTCTAATCTATGATATATATAAAATAAATTTTGTAAAGATAATTGTAAAATTTATTATCTATGAAAAGCAAATAAATCTCCAGCTTAAAATTACTTATTAATCGCTTCTAAAATCACACACCGTTTTAACCATAAAGGTTGATTTACATCAATCCCAGGTGGGAAATTTGTTTTACCAATAACTTGTAAACGTGATGGTTCAATACCTCGACTAATTAGTGCTTTTTTCACAGCTTCTGCTCGTTGCAAAGCAAGCAGAGCGACTTCAGGTTCACCAGTACTTGAGTAACTAAAACCAATTATTTTGAGATTTTTCATTGGATTTTCAGTGAGGAAAACTTTAACTTGCTGAATTTTTGAAGTTAAATCAGCCTGGATTAAATTTGCTGAATTTTCTCCAAAATAAAATCTCAAATTTATTAGTAAAGGTTTTACTTGTACTACACTCGACACTAACTTGACTCCTGGAATTTGTTCAAATGCTTGAATAATTTTGGTAACATCTTTATCAAGATTAACAATACCCTCTACAGAAACTTTATTATGAATATACTTAGCAGAAATTGCGACACCATCCATTTGATTTAAAATTGCGGTAACTCGCTCAACTTCAGCCGCAGCTAATACCGGGTCTGGTGGTACTTCAACTGCTAAAATTTGATTATCAATCGACCATTTGGGATTACTTAATGAAGCAACTTGTTCCGCTTTACTACGCAAAACTTGATTGGGTACGTTTCCTGTTATTTTCAGCTTGCCGCGATTTTCTTGCACGTTCAATCTATAAACAGCCAGTTCTGGTGTCGAAGCTAAGAAAATCGCAGTTTTATTTTCTGCTGCGTGAATAACTGCACTACGGTATTGCCAAATACCCCAAGGAATCAAGATAGCACTAAGCAAAGTTGCGCTCAATAATAATACAGGTGAAGGTCGATTTTTTAAATTTTCTGTTTGGCTATCAGCTTTTAATGTTGACAAAACTGTATGAACTTCACTCGGAATTACCGCTAAATCACCATCAAATTTCTCAATCGAATCCCCGTGCTTTTTAAGTAATTTGATGAGAGTTTGCCGCATTTTATGAATAAATTCTATAGTTGGCTCTCCGCGTACAACTATAGCTAAATAACAGTACCCAGCAACTTCCAAAATAATTTTAGATGTACCGTAATCAATTGCATCTAGCTCGGAAACATTTCCACTATGATTGATACAATCATTAGCAAAGCTGCGAATCGCTGTTAGCATTCCTGCTATCATTTCCGATTCTAGTTGCTGTACATCACTAGGTTGAATATCTGTAATTATCAAACCAGATGCTTTGTGAATCAAAAAAATTGCTTCAATTGTAAACGGTAGCGCTTCTTTGAGAATTAATTCTGCCTCCGTTACCCCTTGCAATTTAGCACGAATCTTGCGCTTAATTCCTTCAACGCTAAATGTTTCTTCAACCTGTTTATTAATAGCGTGGATTGTTTCCGCCATATATTTGCTGATTGTGCTACCAATAATCGGGTAGAGTGCATCCACAATTGCATCTTTTTCAATTTCAATTTGTTTTTTCATTGCTCGTCCCATCGTCGGTGCGATCGCATTGGAAATTTCTTCAGGTGCGATAGTAATTTGTTGAGAAATTGCATCCGGAAGAGCAGGAGCTAATGCTTGACTCATACTATTTTTATTTTGCTCAATCCGACTTTGAATCGCACTGTCGATAATTGGTGCGATCGCATGGACAATTTCTGCTTGCGACTCGTTAATCTTTAACCTTAAAAGTTCTGCAAAGCAGGGTAGTAAAAGTTCTATTAACGCTTCTGGTTCGTAAATTTGATATTCAAGTTTAGCTAACTTTTCTTGAAGATTAGTTGCAATATCTTCTAATTCTGTAATTTCGGCTCCTACCAAAATATCTTGCAATCTTTGAAAAGCGACAATGCCATCTTCATAATTATCTACATTTATATCTAAATCTAAATTCTCTGGATTTAATGGCGTATATTCAGCTAATATTTCTGGCTCTTCAGAAGTTGAATAAGTAAATTTTGATGAACTTTCGACTAAATCTAAATACGCTTCACATACTTGTAATGGCAGCGATTCAATCGGTAATTCAACTTCTTGGCGAGATGCGGTTTCACCAATATAGTCGGGTATGTCAATAATTTTTAGTTCAGCCAACAGCTTGACAAATTTCTCAACTTCTACAGTTTTCTGTCGATTTAACTCGATAACTTGATGAATTGAACTATCTACCTGAGCCATATTATTAAATCTCAATATTTATTTGGTTAAGTAGTTACGTAGGTTGGGTGGAACGAAGTGGAACCCAAGATTTATATTAAGTTCCGCTCCAGATACTGTTGATGAAGCATTACCTAACATTTTAAATCTTAAAAATAAATTGGAAATGTTGGGTGGAGCGGAACGAAGTGGAGCGCAACCCAACCTACTAACTACTAACAACTGATCGCTGACCACTGACAACCAACCACTAACTATTATGCATTAAAATCTTTGATAACTTGGTTGTTTCTAAAATTGGAACATCACCGTAATCACGATCTTCATCAATTGCTTCTCGCAACTTGGGAATAACTTCCGTTCCCTTTAACCGCATTCCTAAAGCAAACAAAGTTTCAGCAATGTCATCTTTAGAAACTTTAGTTTTTGACAAGTCAGCAAAATGTTGCTCCAATTCTTCTAAAACCAAATCTCGTAGTGCAACAATTTCTTCTTGAAATTGATTCTTATTTTGAGATATTTCTTCTCGAATTGAGTTGTTTTGCTTATCTAACTCTTCATCTAATGATTGAACGGTGCTAGAAAATTTTCGATTAACACGTTCAATTTGTTGGGATAAATCAGCAGTTTCCTCTTGAACCGCAAGACTCAGTAACTTTAACTTCTTCTCGATTGCTTCCACCGCAGACTTTAACTCGCTGCTAAAACTTGCTTTGAGTTGTTCGACATGCGATCGCGTTTCTTGCTGCAATCGTGAAATGTCTGTTTCTAATTTATTAAAACGATTATCATAATCTCTTAACTGCGCTCCAAAAATAATATCGCGGATTTGGTCGATATTACCTAACCGTTCGCGCACATCGTCTCTACTCATTTGACTCATCGGGGATACCTCGTGATTTGAGAAATAAAAAGGTCATGGGGAGCATCCAGCAGTAAACGCTGCACCCAATGCACTTGATATTGTTGTTGCACCAAGCTTATAATTCCCCGGTTTTAAGCTGTTCTAACAGGTTGAACAAAATTTTTTTATAAAGTAATTAACCAATTTTGTCACAAGTTTTTCACAATCTTTAAGTAGAGTGTGTAATATAGCCAATCGAAGGGTAACTCGTTTTAACTAACTCAGTACTAAGTAGGTTAACGTAAGTAAAGCCAACTATATGCAAGGAATGTAACATCCCCAAAACTCAAACCCCTACAAATGACAACTGACAACTGACAAATTACCAATAATTTACTATTTCAAAGCGGAGCAAGACAATGATACTGCATCACCATCAATATGTACTTCCTAATTATCTAGTTGATGAATTTAAAAATTGTACTCGACTTCAATACAGCGGTAAATTAGAAATTAAATCTTTAAATCATAAATGGATATTTTACTATCGCTTGGGAAGGATAGTTTGGGCAGGTGGGGGAATGCACCCCGGACGACGCTGCCGCAGAAATATAACTTTACATTGCCCGTTGATTAATATTGATAAGTTACAGCTGCCTGCTGAATTATTAGCAGTAGAACATTGGGATTACCGACTTTTAGAAGTTTTATATAAAAAAAATAAAATCAGCCGACAAGAAGTAAATGCGATTGTAGACAGCACAATATCAGAGCTTTTATTTGACTTAGCACAATATGCAAACTTTATCGATGTCAACTGTCAGCGCAATCAGGAAACCATTTTAGATGTACCAATGAGTCTTTCTTGTACGGATGTATGTATCAGCCAGATGCATGAAAGTTGGCAGTCTTGGTCTGAAGCTGGTTTGGCAAATTTTTCTCCTAACTTAGCACCAATTCTTCGTCAACCAGAACAACTGAAGTTGATTGTTAGTCCGACTGCTTACGAAAACTTTGTTAAGTTAATGAATGGTAAATACACCCTGCGAGATATAGCAGTAAAAAGAAAGCAAGAGTTATTCTCGATTACTCGTTCTTTGCTTCCTTACATTCTCAGGGGAATTATTGAATTAGTAAAAATATCGGACTTTCCCCTAGAAGTTAAAGAAATTCAAAGTAACTTGACGATATCTCAACCATTAAAGCAGAATACCCCGTTAATAGCTTGTGTTGATGATAGTCTGCAAGTGTGTAAAATTTTAGAAAATATTGTGACTACAAATGGGATGAGATTTATTGGCATTCAAAACCCCATGACAATCATCCCAACTTTAATTGAGCATAAACCAGACATGATTTTTCTGGATTTGATTATGCCAATTGCCAGCGGTTATGAAATTTGCACTCAAATACGGCGAGTTTCTATCTTCGCCAAAACACCCGTAATTATCTTAACAGGAAGTGATGGTATTTTTGATAGAGTTCGCGCCAAAGTTGTCGGTTCCAACGAATTTATCAGCAAACCAGTAAATGCAGACAAAATAATGAATACGATCTACAAATATATCTACCATTCAGAAACTGCTCCCTCAATGAATATTGAGTTTAGTTATGCTTGATAAATACTTTACTTGCGAACAATTACAGGTGTGCCAACTTTTGCCCAATCATACAATAAACGGGCTTTCTTAGGTGGCAAATTAACACAACCATGACTGACTGGAGTCCCAAAGTTATTATGCCAGTAAGCACCATGAATTCCATAGTTCCCGTCATAATACATAGTGAAAGGAACATCGGGAATATTGTAGTCAGCACCCCGCATCCTTGCTACGCGCAATTTGGTCTGAATCGCAAATACTCCTGTTAATGTGGGTGTTGAACGTTTACCAGTCGAGACATTTATTTTATAAACCAGTTGGTTTCCAGACCATGCTGACAATTTTTGTTCTTTGAGATTAATTTCAATCCAACGCTCCTTTGACTGTTGTAAATTTGTAATTGCTTGAGAAATTTTATCAGAATTTTTCGTGACTTTTACTGGTACAGGTGCGGCTATCGAAATTGAAGAATAATTCAATCCCATAGAAATAGATATAGCACAGGCACAAACACTAATTAAACGACGCTGCCAAGTTAAATAGGTGCGAACTTGCATTTTGACACGCTTCCTTTTTTTCTATAAAACGGGTGTAACTATGGCGTTGCAAAAGCTGATTTTTGGATGAGATTATTACCTATCCAGCATCTGTCTAAAGTCATAATTCAATTTATGAATAGGCTTTGCGTACGTACTCACCCTAACAAATATCGCTCGTACCCTACAGCAACGCCGTAATTTTGGTAGATTTAACGACGAGAAACAGTAATTACCTAGTTCTTCTATTAACTTACTTCACTATTTCTCGTCTTAATTCCGCATTTTGGTAGAATTTTTGTAATTTAGCAATTTTGCCTTGAAGATATTATAGGTATTTGTACTTTGTGAGAGACAAAATCGCCGACCTAAAGAAGTCGGCGATCTGATTTCATTATTAGTATCTACTTAACAAATTACGGAGAAATTTCCCATTTCAAATCGTCAACTTTTGTTAGCGATATCATTTCTTCGTATGATGTACCATTCATCCGCCAAACCGTATTCTCGCCACTGCTATAATTGCGCCAGACAATATCCGGTTTACCGTCAAAAGTTAAGTCAGTAACCTGTTCGATTATCAAATTCGGATTTTCAACTTTTGGCAGGAAGAAATCCTTGTCAATTGCTGCACCATTCATTTGCCAAAGAGCATTTTCACCCGAACTATAGTTGCGCCAAACGATATCCATTTTACCGTCGTTATTGAAATCGGCTACTCCCTGTATCTTCCAGTTGATATCATCAACCTTAGTTAAGAACCAGAGGAGATCGTTCGTGCGATCGCCATTAAAGTCTCCCACTTGTTCGATTGTCCAAGCAGAATCGTCAACTTTAGTTAGGAAAGTGCCCTTGTCAAGGCTTGTACCATTCATTTGCCAAATCGCATTTTCACCCGTACCATAGTTGCGCCAGACGATA
>CAXTCQ010000036.1:24318-34156 GCA_964242965.1 uncultured Calothrix sp.
ACCATTCATTTGCCAAATCGCATTTTCACCCGTACCATAGTTGCGCCAGACGATATCCATCATGCGATCGCCATTAAAATCGGCGGTTGCTTCAATCTTCCAATTCTTATCTATAATTGTTATCAGTTTGAAAACGTTCTCGCGGACACCACCATTCATCTGCCAAATTTCATTTTCACCGGTGCTATAGTTGCGCCAAAGCAAATCTGACTTCCCATCACCGCTAAAGTCAGCAACTGCCTCAATTTTCCAGTTAATATCTTGCTGCTCAGTAGTAAAAACAGCCTCAGAAATCTTCGTCCCATTCATTTGCCAAATGGCATTTTCTCCAGTGCGATAATTCCGCCAAACGAGGTCTTGGTTGCCATCACCATCGAAATCAATATTGTTTGTGCCGTCGTCATTAATAATCGTTCCGACTGCCTTGTCGCCATTGGTTGCTATGGTTGCATTGCTACTAGGATTGCTCAAATTGATTTGGAATGTCTCATTGACCTCAATATCCGTATCACCTTTAACATCGACTGCGATTGTTTGGGTAGTTTGACCGGGTGCAAAGGTTACGACAGTATTGCTAAGACTCGCGTAATCTACTGAGGCTGCTGTACCATCTATAACTGCGTAATCAACAGTTACTTGGTCTTCGCTGGCGTTCGATAAGCTAACGTTGAATGTCAACGGCTTTGTACCGCTATTCCCTTCCTTCTTAGTGACATTGGCAATGCTGATAACTGGCATGGTGTCATCATTCTTGATTGTAGCCATTGCCGTCGCAGTTCCTAATACAGCTTTGTCGGCGCTACTCAAGTTAACTTTAAATATCTGGTCGGCTTCGTACTTAGTATCACCTAGAACCAAAACTTTAACTGTTTTGCTTGTCTCACCTGGTGCAAAGGAAAGAATACCAGAGTTGAGAACGTAGTCTTTATCAGCAGTAGTAGCAGTGTCATCGGCAGTAGCATAATTAACAGTAACTGTTTCGGTGCTAGCGCTCGATAAGCTAACGGTGAAACTGTATTCGCTGGTGTTGCTGTTGCCTTCGTTAACGAAAGCAGTAGCTGCACTGATGTTAACTAGTAACGGGTTAACGGTGATGGTGAAGGTTTTTTCAACAGAGGTATCAACACCACCGTTAGCAATACCACCGCTATCTTTAACTTTCACGCCAATTGTGGCAGTAGTTGCTGTAGTCGTGGCAGCAGAGGTAAAGGTAAGATTGCCTGCGCTATCGATTGCGGGAGCAACCTTAAATAATTCGGGGTTGCTATTGCTACTAATAGTGTACTCAGCTACAGTTTGGGCTGATTCATTCTCAGGTCCGCTTGAGAATGTTGCCCAAGTCTTGAAGGTTTGTGCGGTTGTGCCGACTACTATGAGGTTTGTACCTGGGGTGACAGTGGGAGCATCGTTGACTGGGGCTACGTTGATGTTGATGTCGCTACCTGGGAGTGGGGTTGCACCCTGTTCGGTAGTGACGATTGTAATTTTTGTTGTACCGTTGAAATCGGCGAATGGTGTAAATTTCAAACCATCCAAAGCCGCATTAATATCATCAAGGGAACCGCTGAGGGTCAATTTCCCGGTTCCATCTCCAGTAGGGGTAATGTTACTATTGTTATTTGCGGTGAGAGTTCCGCTTGCGGCGGTAATAGCAACCTGTAGTGTGTCGGTAGTTCCATCAACATCGCTAATTGAAATTAAATTGCTATTAGCTGTAGAAAAAGTCAGCGAACCATCTTCGTTTAACGGTTGAGGTGTAGCAGGGACGTTATTAACTGGTGCGTCGTTAACTGGGTTAACTGTAATAGTAAAGATTTGAGGAGCAGAAGTATCCTTACCATTATTTGCGGTACCACCATTGTCTTTCAATAGAACAGTGACAGTTGCGCTACCGTTGGCGTTTGCTGCGGTCTTATAGGTGAGAGTGCCATTCGTAGCAATTTTTGGTTGTTCGGCAAATAGAGCATTGTTATCGTTGCTGACATCGAATGTCAAGACTTGGGTTGCTTCATCCCCAGCACCCGCAGAAATTGCAGTTGCCCAACCTTGGAAGGTTCCCATAGTAGGAGCGTCTTCTTCAACGACTACATCGTTACCTTTAGTGAAAGTAGGAGCATCGTTGATGGGATTAACTTTAATCGAGATATTGTCAGTATCTTTGAGTTCGCCACCGCTACCCATTTTACCTTTGTCGTTGGTAACAATTTGAATTGTTGTATCGCCGTTAAAGTTAGTTCTGGGTTGGAATTTCAAACCTTCAAGGGCGTTGTTGATGTTGGGAATAATTCCTGTGAGAGTAACGCTACTAGTGCGATCGCCAACGACAGTGAGTTGGTCTGTACTACCTAAAGTAATGTCGCCGTTTTTGGAGCTAATTGTAACTTCAACCGGGTTGATATCAGCATCGATATCGCTGATGGAAATTGAATTATCATCGGCTGTGGAAAATGTGAGCAAATCATCTTCGTTGACAGTTTGGATTGCGGTGGGGATGGTGTTAACGGGTGCGTCATTACCTGCATTGACAGTAATACTAAATGTTTGCTCTGCTGAAGTATCCTCACCAAGACCAGTGTCTTTGAGCAAGACAGTGACATTTGCAATACCGTTAGCATTTTGGGCTGGTTTGTAGGTGAGAGTCCCGTCAGGCGAAATTGTTGGTTGTTCAACAAATAAAGCGTTGTTGTCGTTCTCAACGATAAATTCCAAGGTTTGAGTCGATTCGTCACTTGCACCCTTAGAAATTCTAGTTGCCCAACCTGTCAAGGTTTGCGTGCCTGCATCTTCGTTAACAGTTAGATTGCTACCTTTAGTAAAGAAGGGAGCATCGTTAACGGGGTTAATAGTAATTCCAATCGTATCCGAGTCTTGACGCGCACCACCGCTACCTGTCCTGCCAAGGTCGTCCGTCAGGACTATAATATTTGCTGCACCGTTATAATTGGTACTGGGTTTAAAGATTAAACCATTGAGAGCGTTGTTGATAACTGTCTGCGAACCTGTGAGGATAACGTTGGCAGTTTTATCTCCGGTGACGGTGAGTCCTTCCCCTTGCGTGCTACCTACTGTCAGCATACCCCTTGTCGCGGTAAGCGTTACTCGCACTCGACTATCTGTGGCATCGATATCGTTAATGGTAATTGCGTTGCCAGTATCCTCAGAGAAGATTAAGGGTTTATCTTCATCGATAATTTGGGCTACGGGAACGGTATTGACTGGAAGGTCGTTAACTTGATTAACGGTAATTGTAAAGGTTTGAGTTGCAGAAGTATTGTTATCACCGCCATTATCCTGGAGGGAAACATTGACATTGGCAACACCGTTGGCATTGTTTGCAAGGGTGTAGGCGAGAGTACCATCCGCAGAAATTTCTGGCTGTTCGGTAAACAGACTGACGTTATCGTTGTCAACAAAAAAATCTATATCTTGAGTCAATTCATCATTGCCACCCTTAGAAATATTGGTTGCCCAATTTTGTACGGTTCTTGCACCTGCGTCTTCGTTAACAACTTGGTTGCTGCCTTTGGTAAAAGTCGGTGCATCGTTGACGGCATTAACTTTGACGGCAATCGTATCTTCATCTGGACGCGCACCACCGCTACCCGTACCATTTTGGTCGTTGGTATTAATTATGATGGAAGTGTCACCGTTGAAGTTTTTGGTGGGTCTAAATGCCAAATTATTTAATGTGGTATTGATGTTGGTGAGCGTACCTGTCAAAGTTACACTTCCCGTGTTATTTCCTTGGATATTTAATGCCGCGTTTGGAGTAACGCGCAGAGCGCCATTTGCTGATGTCAATCTCACCTGTAAGGGGTTGGTGCCAGCATCAATATCGCTGATGGTAATAACATTGTTGCCTGAGAAGACGAGTGGAGTGTCTTCATTTACTATTTGCAGGTCAGTAGGAACATTATTTAGTGGAGCGTCGTTGACGGGGTTGACTGTAATTACAAAGGTTTGGGATGCTGAGGTATTAGTACCATCGCCATCATCTTCGACGACAACGGTGACATCAGCCTTTCCGAAAGCATCTTTTGCTAATTTGTAGGTGAGCGTGCCTTCAGGCGAAATAGTTACTGGTCCGTCAAATAGATTGTTGTTATTGGTAGTGACTTTAAACGCGAGTATTTGCTCTGATTCGTCGCTGCCACCTTTGGAAATATTAGTTACCCAACCTGTAACGGGTTGTATTTCTGTATCTTCGCTAACGACTTGGTTAATACCTTTGGTAAATGTCGGCGCATCGTTGACAGGAGCGACATTGATATGAATTGTGTCGCTGCCTCCTCCAAATTCCTCACCGCTACCTGTGTTACCTCGGTCGTTACTGACGACTGTAATCAATGCTTCGTTACCGTTGTAATTGGCAGTCGGCTTAAATATCAATCCTTCGATTGCAGTATTGATGTCTGAGATATTACCTGTCAAACTTAAAGCCGCACCGCGATTGCCTGTGGCAACAACACCCACATTTGTCGAATTTTTGAGAGTCAGAGTGCCCTTAACAGCATTGAGGGTGACTTGAATGGAGTTATTTCCTGCGTCGATATCGCTAAAACTAATACCATTGCCGCTGGTGTTCGAGAAAACAAGCTCGTTATCTTCGTCGGTCGATATGGGGGTTTGTGCGGTTGTAGTGGGAACGGTGTTGATTGGTGCGTCGTTGACAGGATTAACTTGTATTGAGGCGGTGTCGATGAAAGTACTGAAGGCGTTGCTACCTCCATTAGAAGTATCGAATGTATTACCGCTGCTACCTGCGATTCCACTATCCCAAGCACGGTAACTGAGGGCATTATTAATTTTGCCGTTATAGTCCTGGGTGGGTTGGAAGTAAATGCGGGTGCTGTTGTTATCTGCAAGGAGAAGGGCTGCATTTACTGTAGGTGATGCCTCAATTTCAGTCCAACTAATGCCGTTAGTCTTGTACCACCAACTGCCGTTTTGCCTATCGAGTGCGGTGACGGCAATACCTGTCATTGCGTCTGTGTTGGCATCGGTAACATTTCTACCAATACCTACTATTGCTGAAATCAGAGTTCCAACTTCTCCTGTTGGTGCGCCGCCATCTTCGTCAACAAAGCCAAGCGAAACATTTGTATCTCTAAGTACAGGTGCAGAGTTCTCTGACGAACCGAGGCGATTTATAGACCTTTGATTTGCTAAATTTGTATTGAGCGGGCTTTCCGGTAGCAATGATTGGCTAGCCAAGCGATTTAAATCTGATGCTGATGAAATACTATCCACGATTTATTCCTTTAATTGATATATAAGTATATATAGACACACCATAATTTGACTGTACGCGGGTACAATTTATCTGCCATTAAATCCAGCCCTAACCCACAAGTAGGTAGGTAAATGCTTAATTACAGCAGTTTTTGGGTAAATAAACCATACAGTAGGGGCACGGCACAGAATAGTGCCCCGACAATAATCTGTGGTTCAATTAGCTGAAAATAGCTGTCAGCGAGTTGTTGCTATCCCAAGTGAAATTATTTAACACTGAAAATATGTTTCCCAAAAAGTTGATGAAACTCACCATTGCAATATAACTTGTTAAAAATCCAATAAAGTTCAGTGAAAACTCGTAGTTTTCACGCTCACTTGAAAATATCTCGATATATAGAACGACGATTTAATTATTTTTGAATGTAGTAAATTATACTGTCGGAACGTGCGGTTTTTAAAGATTGGTGGAGATTGCTTCGACGGGGCAGGTGGGGATACATTGCTCGCAGACGATGCAACGCGATCGCGTAAATACCAGTTTATAATCGGGATTGAGGGTTAACGCTTCAGTTGGGCATACTCCGGTACATAACCCGCAATCTACACACAAATCTTCATCTATCTTGATTTCAGCTAAAGACTGCGATACATTGATATGCTGCGATCGCATCCACTCGATTGCTGCGTCTACTTGGTCGATGTCTCCTAATAGTTCGACTACCAATTTTCCGATTTGATTAGGTGCAACAGCTGCACGAATAATATTTGCAGCTACGTTAAAGTCTTTCGCTAGTCGGTAGGTAACTGGCATTTGGACTGCACGTTTGGGAAAGGTAAGGGTAACTCGTTTTTTCATTTTTTTGTTTTAATAAAATTAGATTATAAATTCCAATTTAAAGCAGTAGCGATTTGACTTGCTAATTCTAAGGGATTGAAAGGTTTAGCAATTGCTTCTTTAATCCCTAATTCAGAATAGCGATGACGGTCTGAAGCTTGAATTTTAGCTGTTAATAAAATCACGGGAATATTTGAGGTTTTCGTATTTGCTTTCAATTTTTCAAATGTGGTAATACCATCCATATCTGGCATCATCACATCTAATAATATTGCATCGGGTTGATAGCTTTGGGCTTTATTTATCCCTTCAGTACCGGAACCCGCAGTCAAAACTTCCCAATTGGCAACTGTTTCCAAACAGATTTTAGCAACTTCTTGGATATATTCTTCATTATCAACTACCAGAATACGTTTCGTCATTGCTATTACCTACTGTTATTTGGGTTATACTTTGAATTATTCCGATTACTCGTTGTTCAAATTCTTGGGTAGTATTTTCTTTTGTAAACGCGCTCAGATTGGTTGCTTCTTTAGTATTTGTGACACTAATAGCGCGATATTCATGTTTTTCGAGTAGTGTTTGTAATTCTCTGGCAATTTCCAAATCGTCTTGACAAACCAGAAGGACATGTGAGTTACTTACTTCCTTTTTTGGTGTCTCGATTTCTAAATTAGCATGTTCACTCGTAGGGAGGGGAATTGCGACGTTAAAAGTACTTCCTACGTCTAAAGTACTTTCTGCCCAAATTTTCCCATGATGTTGTTCAATAATACTTCGACAAATTGCTAAACCTAAACCCGTACCATCGTAGTTACGGGAATCGGATGAATCAACTTGTTGGAAGCGTTCAAAAATTGTGTCTAATTTATCGGTGGGAATACCGCGTCCGTTGTCTTTGATTTTAAATAGAATGTAAGGAGTCGAATCCGAATTGGATGTGAAAATATTTTCCCGACCAATTTCCACTGTTAGCCAAACTGTAGAACCCAATTCGGAAAATTTTATCGCATTACTTAATAAATTTGTGAGTGTTTGAATAATCAGATCCGAGTCAACTAAAATATTTGCATATATACTTTTTACTAATAATACGATATTTGCTTTTTCGGCAATTGGCTGCATTAAAGCAATGGCTTTATTGACTAAATCCTCAACATTACAGGTTTGCTTTTCGAGTTTGACTTTGCCCGATTCAATGCGCTCGATATTGAGGATATCATTTATTAACCTTACCAAACGTTGAGTGCTGTCGGTGGCAATTTGTAACAGACGCTTACCCTTCTCACTACCCGGTTCAATTAAACCACTCGCTAACATTCCCAATGAACCATGTATCGATGTTAAGGGGGTACGAAGTTCGTGACTGACGACAGAGACAAATTCATCTTTCATCCGTTCGATTTGCTTTCTTTCGCTAATATCTTGTAAATAAACGGTGTAAAGTATCTCATCCCCAACATTTAATTTAGAAATCGATGCTTCAGCAGCAAATTCGCTACCATCTTTTCTGCATCCGTAAATTTCCCGTCTTTCTCCCATGCGTCGTGCTTTTTTTGGTGATTTACCAAAGTCCCGAACGTGCTGGTGGTGCGCTTGAGTATACCGCGATGGCAAAAGTAAATCGAGAGATTTTCCTAGTACTTCAGATGCCATATAGCCAAAAATCTTTTCTGCACCTTCATTAAACAAACTAATACATTGATTGCTATCGATAGTAATAATTGCATCATCGGCAATGCTAACAATGCCTGCAAATAGCGCTTCTGACTTTTGCAATGCATCTTGGGCAATGCTAACGTTTAGTTGATTTTGGAGTGTTTGATTTATTGCAGTCATTTCTGCAACCTGTTTTTGAAGTTCCGGGTAGGTTTTTGCAATTCTTCGTTGTAATTTCATCCTCTCCAAACGGTTGATGATGCGCGTTACCAGTTCGGGTCCAATTATTGGTTTGGTAACAAAGTCATCTGCACCAGATGCAAATACTCGGTTAACGGTTTCAGCATCGCTGTGAACTGTCAGAAACAATATTGGTAACTCACTCCACTTAGGGTCATTTCGTACTACCTGACAAATTTCTATACCACTAATATCTGGCATTTCTACATCCAAAATTAGTAAGTCAGGTTGTACTGATTCTAATTTTCCCCAAAAATAATTGGGATTTCCCAGTGTTTGAACTTGCAATCCCCAAGGCTGCAATAATGTTTGCAATAATGCCAAAGTTTTCGGGTCGTCATCGACAACAAGTATCTTGGCATCAGCATCTTGTGCTTGTAATACTTGCTGAACTTTTTCTAATACTTGAAGAATAGGTACGGGTTTTTCTAAGAAGGTGCGTGTCCCATGACGCGCAATTTCTAAACGGCTGTTAAAATCAGTTTCGGCACTGTATGCAATTAGCGGTACTGGAGGTTTGCGTGCTTTTAGTTCTTTGAAAAAATCAAAGCTGTCTTGGCGATTGGGGGTAATATGTGGGTCAAGCAGTACTATATTGGGATGTTCTTGATAAAGTTTGTTTTTAGCAGCTTTGATAGTCTCAGCAATTGTAACTCGCAATTTAAAATCAACGGCTACACGTTCGATTTCTTGCGTGAGGTTTTTGTCGTCATCAACGATTAATAGTAACGGATTCTCATTGATACTTACTTGCTGTGAAGAATTTTGTTCGATTTGTTGTCGCAGGACTGTAACTAATTCTCCTAGCTTGGTAATTTCGCAATTTTCTAGCTGAATATCACTTTTTAATAATTTTTCAATTTTGCGTGCTGCCTTAGAACCTTCTGGAAAGCCGAAAGTACCTAACGAACCTGCTAAGGTATGCGCTTCTCTGGCTGCATTTTCCTGCAATTCTGGATTTAAGCTATTGTGAAGATAAGCGTCATATGCTTGTTCGATAACAGCTACTTGTTCTGATATTCTGCCTTTAAACCGATTCCAAACTATACCTACACTCGCAAGCATCTGCGCTGTCAATTCTGGGTTCGCGTCACCAGTTTCAAACGGTTTATTAGCTTGAATTGTTTTTTCATCAATTGGTTTTAGCCTGTAACCAATTCCATAAACTGTTTCAATAAAATTATGTGTTGCACCTACAGCTTTTAACTTATGTCGCAAACCTTTAATATGAGTACGAACTGCTTCTTCTCCGGGTATATCTTCGTAAGACCAAAGATGTTCTAAAATTGCACCACAGCTAAAAACTCGACGACTGTTTCGCAAAAAAAGTTCGAGTAAAGCGTATTCCTTCGGAGTTAGAGTTAATAGTCGTCCATTATAAGTTACTTCACAACAAATGGGTTCGAGTCGTAATTTTTCCCATTCTAATACTGTTTGTATTGATGCATTACGCCGCAATAAAGCCCGAATGCGGGCAACAAGTTCTTCAGCCTCAAAGGGTTTAACTAAATAATCGTCTGCACCTGCATCCAATCCTACCGCTTTATCGTGAGTGCGATCGCGTCCTGTCAGCAACAAAATCGGCATCTTTTTACCCTGAGACCGAATTTGCTGGCAAAGACTTATACCATCTAAACCGGGCAAAAGTACATCAAGAATTATTAAGTCGTAGTCAAATGCTTCGATTAACTGCCAACCTGTATGTCCATCATTGGCAACTTCGACAGCATAGTGTTGATTGCTAAGAACACCAACAAGAGCCTCTGCTAGCAATTTATCGTCTTCGACTACCAGTATTTTCATTATTGTTAAACTGGTGACTGATCGTATCTAGTCTACATTAAACCAATACATTTATGCTTAATATTT
>CAXTCQ010000036.1:34256-41478 GCA_964242965.1 uncultured Calothrix sp.
AATGGCATTTAGCAATTATAAAAGTATTAGTGCAGTTATTAAGAAATTTCAAATAAAGTACGTGCAAGCTAATTTTATGCTCGAAGTAGAATTTCCAGTTCAAGACTCTTTCAAAGAAGAATTGGACTTGCTTTTTACAGATGGGGTAGTTGATAACTCTGAAAATGCTATATGTGAAAATTTCATTTATCCGATTTTGAAAGAAGTATGGAAGCCTTATCGAAATAAATTAACGCTTTGGAGTCATGAAGCACTAACTTACGATGAAGATTTATCAGGCGTTCCTGACTATATTATTGCAAAGCGAAATCCTCTCAGTACCATTGTATTTGATAAACCTTATTTTCTGACAGTCGAAGCTAAACAAGATAAGTTTGAAGAAGGTTGGGGTCAGTGTTTAGCAGAAATGATCGCAGTGCAACGAATTAATGATGATTTAGACTCCTGTGTTTTTGGAATTGTTTCTAATGGTAAAATATGGCAGTTTGGCAAGCTAACTTCAAATATTTTTACCAGAAATAAAAATTTGTATGTAATTCAAGATTTAGATAAACTATTTGCTGCGGTAAGTTATATTTTTCAACAGTGCGAACTACAATTCAATTATAGCAACGGATAGGCCGCTTGGAACACTTATTAACTCACGCTGCGACGCGGGCAAATCGCGGTTCTTGTTCTAACAGCTTTGGCGACAGCTATATTAAAGCTACAGCTATATTAAAAATAAAAAAGTTAAACTATTATGCATACTAACGAGCAATCAAACAACCAAACTAACCTAAATCCTATATTTGAAGGGTTTTTCCTGCAAATGGTAATGCCGGGACTCGAAGGCAGAGTCTCGGAAATCGTCACCCAAGCTTTAGGTGCAAACTGGGAAGTAAAACCGATTGGAGACAACTTCACCGAGTTTGAAGTTACCCAACACGAAGATACCCTGTCAACGAAAGATGCTTGGGATAAATCCTACCATCTGCTCGGACAATCGGGAGTTGTCGATGCACAACCTCTGTTTGCTGTTCCCTTTTTGGGTGAAGAATCAAACCAACAAGTGACTATCGATGCAGAAAGCGATGATGTCGATTGGAGTCTCAAACAACTTCGAGTTTTTGAAGCTTGGTCGCGTTTTCAAGACCCCAATCAATTACCAGGACATGATATTATTATCGGACATCCCGATACAGGTTATACAAAACACCCGGAAATTATTAATAACCTACTTATTGAACAAGGTTACGATTTTCTTAAAAACGACTCGGATGCAACAGACGAACTCGAAACACCTCCCACTGAATTAATCAATAACCCCGGTCACGGTACATCAACAGCGAGTGTTGCCATCAGTCCCCAAGGGTCGCAAGCTAATTACCCCAGTGGAAAATTTGTCACGGGGGTAGCACCTGGGGCAAAATTATTACCATTACGCATATCTTTCTCAGTTGTATTACTGAGTATTATTAACCTTGCAACTGCGATTGAATATGCGGCAGACCGGGGCGTTCATGTCCTGTCGATTAGTATGGGAACGGCTTTGTTCAATCAGCGATTGCGAAGCGCGATAATTTACGCTCAAAAACGAGGTGTGATAATTATTGCAGCATCGGGGACATCAATACCCTACGTGGTGTGGCCCGCTGCCTACGACGAAGTAATTGCGGTAACTGGCAGTAATGTACGACGCGAAATTTGGAAGGGTTCATCAAGGGGAAAACAAGTTGATGTGACTGCGCCAGGAGATGGGGTTTGGTATGCAAAAACTCAAAGAAAGGATGGTAAAATTACCTTTGATGTTCTCCAAGGTTCGGGAACTTCTTTTTCTGCACCCCTAGTTGCAGGTGTTGCTGCTTTATGGTTGTCATATCACGGACGCGACCAACTAATTGCACGCTATGGAGCCGAAAAAATTCCTTTTATATTTAATCAAATTCTCCGCGACAGTTGTGAAAAATTCCCAACATGGAAACCGAATAAATTTGGTGAAGGGATTGTCAATGCTGAGAAAGTCCTTATTACACCGCTACCCGATAATATTAATGCCAGTTTGATTGCACCAGGTTTAGCGCTGCAACAATTCTCATCGATAGATAGTGGCAGACTCGATACTTTTACTCATTTATTCGACTCGCAAATATCAGATAATCGTGATGACGCAAAACTCCAAGCTTGTTTAGCTGAACTGTTGCAAATTCCCGAAACGGAATTACCTAAGCGATTGAAAGAGGTTGGACAGGAATTAGCTTTTAACTTTGCGATGAATCCAGAACTTTACAACCAATTCGCCAATTCGCTTCATGCCCAACCGAATCAGCTTTTACCTGAGAAAAGTAATCTAGATAGTGCCAGGGAGATATTGCTTAAACATAATGTATCTGAAGTTTTGAAAGCGAAATTAGGGGAGTGCCATAGATAAAGAGGCTAAAAAACAAGGTATATCAGCTAGTAGGTGGCTTGAAAACTTTTCTTTTGATAATTTACAAAAATTTGAATTAATAGATAAAGGTGTTGAAAGACTAGGAGAAATAAGAGGAGGTGACAGAAGTACAAAAGAAGAAATTTAAAAGTATTGTGAAAATAATACACAAGTAAACTGTTAATAAATTAAATCAGTGCATCCTACAATAGAACAGCTAGAAACCTTCTACCGCGTATGTGTACGAGCAAGCAATCTATTAAGAACTATCGAACTAACGCGCTACGACACTCGCTCACAACGAATCGTAATGTTAATAGGCGAAACAATTCAAGTAGAAATTTTAAGTAACGGCGAGGAAATAATGCAATGAGTAACTATCAACAATTAAATGAAAATGAATTAAGAACTTATGTAAAACAACATCCAGATGATGAGGAGGCGTTTCAACATTACCTAACAATTATGAGGTCAAAACCAAATCGAGTTGTAGTTAATAATGAGGAACAAGCTTTAATTGAATTTAAAAAGCGAATACAAACCGAATCAACACCCTAACCCTATCCCCAACCTTGAAATTTTTAGAGGCGACTGTTTCTATCGCGCACTCCTTATCTATAAGTAGGAAGAAGGGGGACAAGGGGGACAAGGTAGACAAGGTTGGATAACAAAGTATTTATTCCTCCCCTGTCTCCCCTGTCTGCCCTTCTCCCTAATCCCTACTCCCTACTCCCTTAGCTAAATTGCCGTGTAAAATTGCCAAATGGAAGCGATTTCTAGTATCTGGTTGGGTATAACGTTCTTGGAGGGGATGCCATTTATGCCATAATTGACGGCGTTTTTCTACCAATAAATTCGTCAATACTGGAAATTTTTTAGCTAAATCGGTATCAAATATATCAGCGAGCCACTCGCCCAAAACCACACTATCCTGAATTTCTCCTAAAATTTCCTGGATATTCTTGACTTGGGCAAGATATTCACTATACGACTCTCCATACAAATCTGCGAACAATTCCATTTGATACCGCAGACGCTTCGCTTGTTTCCGCAAATTGTGAAGGTGTTCGCCACCGCTAGTTAAATGCTGCTCGATTTCTTCATTCGTCCAACTTTGCGGATAAATTACCCCTGTACTCTTATCAACTTCCATACCAACTTGCCAACCGGGATGCAAGAAAAAGCGACTGACTTCGGGTAATAATAAATCTGCAAGTACCAACTTGATTGGTAGGGCAGCCGAATCTTGATAACTTGGTGACTCCAACCACTCATCAAAAGCTTCTTTTAACGATTTATAACGTGTCTCTTTTAATGTACTTTTAACATTCTCAAGCGCATCCTCGCGTTGCTGGTTCATTGCATCGAATGCTGTTTGCAAATATTCAACTTCTCGAGATGGCAAATTTGGTCGATAACTTTTTTCTATCGTAGCTTTGAGGACATCTAAATCTCGGAGTTTTCCTAATTGTCTGGCAATTTTGCCAATATTGCGATCGCTTACGACTTTAGGTAAGTTCAAAACAAAGTCAAACCCACTGACTATGGTCCGCAAACGACGCATCCCGACTCGCATTTGGTGCAACGCTTCGGGGTCTTCGTCCTTTTTAACTGTTTTTTCCCACTTTAAGGTCTTTTTAGAATGTTTTTGAATTGCCTGGTAAGCATAATCTTCTAAACTTGTAGTAACTGTCGGCTTCGCTGCTAATATCATAATGCACGCCCCAAATCAATAAAAATTTTCACCCTCAAGTTCTACTTTCAAATATTAGCATTTGCTCATAATACAAAATTGTTTCATAATTGTAGTTATTTGTATTTTGACGCTTATCTAAAAATTTAGAAGCTAATCTATTTGGTACAACCCAAGATGATATCTGATTTCCAGCATATACTAATTCTCTCGAACGGTAGATATTTCCGATACCAAATTTAATATTTTGATGCTGCAATTTAAAACATCGTATTACTAATGGTTTATGTCATTAATTTTAAGCTTCTCGTGAGAGACAGAATCCGGGTTTCTAAGAGAAACCCGGATTCTAACCTCTGCGACATGTCAAAACTAATGAAACCAACCACTAAATTATTTTTGTGCAAAAATACACATAATAACTAGATTTATTACCATTATTAATTGGTGTATCATGTATAATTCCAATCCGGTCAGTCAAATTATCCTGAAGTTTACCGATGGTTTTAAAGAACACCGAGAAGATATTTCGGCTGTATTATTATCACCCGAAAAACATCTGTGGTTGGGTTCGGATGAAACGACAACAATCGAACGTTTGACTTTAATCGATAGCAAAAATTTTGGCGAACATAAACAATATAAGGTGACGGATTTTATACCTTTACCTGCATCTACAGAGGATGAAGTTGACATAGAAGGATTAACTTACGCAGACCATTATTTATGGTTTGTAGGTTCTCATAGTTACAAGCGCAAAAAACCCAAGTCTGATAAATCGGACGCGAAGAATATTCAAAGACTTGCAAAAATTGAAACAGAAGCAAACCGTTATATACTTGGACGTATTCCGCTTGTGGGAGGAGAATTGTTTGCTAACTGCCCTCATCCCCAAGACTCAACTCAACAATTAAGCGCTGCCAAGTTGGAACTAACGGACAATGGGAACTTGTTAGTTGATGCGTTGACAAATGACCCACATTTAGGTGCATTTATCAGCGCGAAGATTCCCGGTAAGGACAATGGTTTTGATATCGAAGGCATCGAAATAGTACAAAATCGAGTTTTACTAGGGTTGCGCGGTCCTGTGTTGCGGGGTTGGGCAATGATGTTAGAAATTCAATTAGAGTTAGCAAGTCCCGGACTATTAAAGCTTGCGGATGGTGGAATTGGAATATATAAAAAGCACTTTGTTTTTCTAAATGGTTTGGGAATTCGGGATTTGTGCTGCGATGGTGAAGATTTGTTGATTTTAGCGGGGCCAACGATGGATTTAGATGGACCCGTGCAAATATATCGTTTAATAAACGGTTTGAATTTAACAGAAGGTGTGTTGAATCATCCTCAAGTATTGTTAGAGATTCCCTATGGTAATAGCGACGACCATGCGGAGGGAATAACGTTATTTAACGATGTCTCGAAAAAGCCGTCGCTACTAGTAGTTTATGATTCTCCTTCAAAAACAAAGCGACTTGTAGGGGATGGTGGTGTTCTGGCTGATTTGTTTGAATTGGGAGAGGGAGTAGGGAGTAGGGGAGAAGGTGAGAAGGTGGGACAAGGGGGATAACAAAGTGTTTATTTCTCCCCCTGTCTCCCCCATCTTCCTACTCCCTACTCCCTACTTGATAACAACTACCTTTACCAAATTGAATTCGCTCAAATTCATCGTCGAGATTTAGTGTAGTTTCTCCACCACCAAGAAATAAATAGCCGTTTGGTTTCAATAATTGGCGGACTTTAAATAGCATTATTTTCTTGGTTGGAGTGTCAAAATAAATTAGTACATTGCGTAGAAAAATAATGTCCATTTGGGGTAACTTCGACCAAGAGTCGAGAAGATTAAAGGAGCGAAAATCAATCGCTTTACGAATTTCTTGGTCGATTTGCCACTGATTGTCCAAGGGATGAAAGTACTCTTTTTGTAATGTTGCAGGTAATCCCCGACGGATTTCTATCTGATTGTAAATGCCTTCGCGGGCGCGTGCTAACACCTTACTGGAAACATCGCTGGCAATTAAGTGTAACTTCGATTTGTTGAATATAGTTGGAAAGTGTTCGTGAAGTAGCATCGCAATACTATAAGGTTCCTGCCCGCTAGAGGAAGCTGCACACCAAATATTTATTCCTGAAGATTCCCGCTTAATTATTTCTGGTAGCACGAAGTTCTTTAATACTTCAAAAGGATAAATATCTCGAAAAAAACTTGTTTCATAATTGAGTAATGACTCAATTACTTCAACGTGCAAACTACTAAATGGCTGTCTTTTGAGATGCTCGACTAGCTTAATAATCGAATCAAATCCAGCTTGTTCTGCGACGTTGGTTAAATATAATTCTGCTAAATACTCTTTATCAGCATCAAGAGCAACTGCTGCGCTAGAGCGTACTAATTGTCGCAAATAATCAAAATCGAGGCTGCTCATGCTTTTTGTTTGCTGATTATAGGCTTTTAATATTTTTAATATAAATTTATAAAAATATATTAAAAAGAATAAGCCTAATTATTGCTTACTCGTTGCGCGATCGCACCTGCCATTTGGTCTAGAGGAATTACTTGTTCGGCAAGTCCAGCGTTTGCCACTAATCCAGGCATTCCCCAAACGAGGCTACTAGCTTGGTCTTGGGCAAAAATACTACCTCCGAGTTCGTGAATATGCTGACATCCGCGCAATCCATCTTGCCCCATTCCAGTTAGGACTACAGCAAGGGTGTTGGCTCTATATACTTGTGCGACTGAACGAAACAAGATATCAACTGCCGGACGACAGAAATTTTCCGGTGGCGCTTTGTTTGTAGCAATTTGTACCGAATTTTGATTTCGTTCGACAAACATATGAAAATCTCCCGGTGCAATCCAAGCAATACCGGGTTCGAGAATTTCACCCGGTATTCCTTCCCTAACTTGAATTTTGCACTTTGAAGCGAGTCGTTGTGCCAGCAACTTTGTAAACATTGGCGGCATATGCTGAACAATTAGAATTGGAACGGGAAAATCAGTACTTAAAGCAGGTAAAAGTTCCGCTAATGCATTAGGTCCCCCTGCTGAAACACCAATTGCTACGACTTCTATCCGAGGGGGAGTAGGAAGTAGGGAGTAGGTGGGGGAAGAGGGGGAAGAG
>CAXTCQ010000037.1:0-41356 GCA_964242965.1 uncultured Calothrix sp.
TCATTTATCGTTTGTATTTTGTATGTCTTTTGATTTTTGAATATTGTATAATTAAATATTATTTTGTATTTAGGAGTTAGGAGTTTGGAGTTTGGAGTTAGGAGTTAGGAGTTGGGAGTTGGGAGTTAGGAGTTGGAAGTTGGGAGTTGGGAGTTGGGAGGTGGTAGGGGCGGGTTTAGCAGTATCTTTAAATTTATCAAACAAAATATCAGTGAACCCGCCCGTACAGGAGTTGGGAGTTGGTATTTCAAAGTTATTTAGTTATGTATTGTGAGTTGTAAGTTATTGAATTAAAAAGAAAATAAAGAGTTAAAAGCGAAAATAATAACTTATAAATTACAACTCCTAACTTCCAACTCATAACTCCTAACTCCTAACTCCTAACTCATAACTCATAACTCTTAACTCCCTACTCTTTCTCACCTCGATTCGGCAGTTTCGACGCGGAAACGTTCGACCGAAGCAATCAAGTCGCGGGATACACCTACCAAGTGTTGCAAAGCACCCGAAACTCGTTGTGCTTCTTGCGAGGTTTCCTGCGCTGTCAACTCCACCGATTGCATTACCTGCGCTACCGCACGGGAAGTTTCGGTTTGGTCTACAGTATCGGCAGTAATCGAACACACCAAAATATCGATGCGGTTCGCAACTTGGATAATATTATCGAGCGATCGCTTGGCTTCTTCGGCGAGTTTTGTACCCGTAATTACTTGCTGCGTACCTTCTTCCATCGCTGTCATTACCGAACTGGTTTCGCTTTGAATTTGCATGACGATTTGTTCGATTTCTTTGAGCGATTTTGCCGATTTATCCGCAAGCTGTCGTACCTCGTCCGCAACAATTGCAAATCCTCTTCCTGCTTCACCCGCACGCGCTGCTTCAATCGAAGCGTTGAGCGCTAGCAAGTTGGTACGCGAAGCAATCTGCGAAATTAATGCCACAATCTTGGAAATTTCTTGCGACGATTCTGCCAAACGCTTGACTTTTCGCGTTGTTTCTGCTACGGTTTCGCGGATTTCTAAAATACCTGCTACGGTATTTTCCACCGCTACGCCACCCTTGATAGCGATTGAACTGGCATCGCGGGCAACAGTTTCGGCTTCGCGTGCAGCTTCTGCCACCCGTTGAATCGAGTCGGTCATTACCTGTACCGAGTTCAACGTTACCGCCAACTCCTCAGCTTGACGCAAGGCATCGGTCGATAATGCCCGTGCAAATGTTTCGGAATTGGTCGCTCCTTTGGTAACTTCGCGGGCTGCAACTTTCACCTGTTGGACGATATCGCGGAGGTTTTGAATCGTCAGGTTAAAAGCATCGGCAACCGCACCGAGTACGTCGGCTGTCACCTCGGCTTGTACCGTCAAATCCCCGCGTGCCGCTCCTTCTACGTCGTCGAGTAAGCGAATTACTTGCCGCTGTAAGTTCTCTTTCGCTTCTTCTTGTTCGTGCGCTTTGCGCGTGGCTTCGCTCGTGGTTGTATAAATTACACGAGTCATTTCATTAAAGCCAGCGGCTAATTGCCCGAATTCGTCTTCCGAGTATATCGTTGCTTGTACGCCAAGATTCCCCTGCCGCACGGCATCAAATTGCGATTGCAAATCTCTAGTAGTACGACGAATTTGTTTGAATGTGAGATTGCCCATAAACCCGGTAGTCGCAAACCCAGTAATCCCCGCAGCTAGTGCCATTGCCCAACCAGTATTGCGAACCGACTCGCGTTGCTGGGGTCCAGAAAAGTTAGCTGCACCAAAGCTAACTACTGCTACAACCAACGCCGAGACGATACCAACCGTACCGGCAATAAACCACTGTTTGGTTTCGAGCGGGGCATTTTCTAAAGGTGCGAGTAACCCTTGCTCGACATTGACTTGCGGATCGACTCGGCTAACATCGGATTGAGTAAAAACAGGTACTGCATCTTGCGAAGAAGTGATGCTAAATAATTCATCATCGCGGTTGCTGGCTTCTTTAACTGGGGTAGCTATCTCCGATACTTTACTAGTTTTGTTGGTATTGGCTTGTTCTAAAGACCCCGAACGTAACTGCGAGTCACCAAAGGTAGAACCTCCACCAGTAATATCAAATCCAGGAATATTACCAAGGTCGTCAAATTCATCAAAATCGTCGAGAAACTCAACGTTATTGCCCTTGCTGGTTTTGCTATTGAGGGAGCTAGTGCGATCGCTGCCCCCTGTAAATTCTCGATCGGTAAGGCTATCAGACCCAAACGCCGACTCGAATGCTTCAAAGTCAAAACTATCATCACTATCAAAGCTGTTTTGCTCTTTCGCGCTGGGACTCGAATGTTTTTCTTCTTGAGTCAAATCGATACTGAAAGTTGAAAATTCACCAGGTCGAGCCTGTGTCTCAGTAATTGCTTGAGCAAAGTTTTCTTGACTTGCAAATGTAAAAGTATCGGTTTTAATAGTCTCAGTTTTTTCGGGATTTCCACTGAAATGGAGGGTTTCATCTTCAATACTATGTATATTAAAGTTCAAATCTCCTCTAGTCTCGGCTAACGGTTCTTCTAAAAACGCTTTACGATCCGAGCTACTGTTTGGGGCTATATGAATTTCTGCAAATGGCGTACCTGTATTTTCTTTTGTGCCGCTAGTCGCTTGTAAATTAGCATTACTGGCAGCATCTGTAAAACTGTTAGTCGGAATTTCATCTTGCCAGAAAGCCGGCAATTCTAATTCCCCTTGTTTTTCCCAATTGTTATTATCTGGTGACGATGCCGACTTTGAAGTACTTGCAAACGGGTTATTGCCAATGCTGTCCTCCAAAGAATTATTCACCACCGTGCTATCGGTAGGCATATCGAAAGGATTAGTTACAGGATAATCCTCAAATACATCTGCACCTTCTTGATTATTGCTAAAAGCATCCAAATCAAAGCTATTGGCATCTAATCCAAACGGCGAATTTCCATTTTCTTGCGCCTCAAACTCAGATGGCTCAACCAAATCGGAAAAATTCAATTGCTCGTCTTCAAACTCAGCCTCACTGACACTAAACTGCTGTTGATAGCGATTGATATTTTCTAAACCACTAGACGCAAAATCAACGATTTCTTCATCGTCGGTTAACTCCAACACTTTTTTATACTCAGTAGTTGCCACCTCGTATTTCTGTAATACGTAATAAACATGTCCGCGTAACAAATGGGTACTTGGGTCTTGCGGTAAATGTTGCACCACTTGGTCGATTAAAGTGGCTGCCTCTTCATACTTTTGTTGTGCGTAGGCTGTTAGAGCCTGCTGATATATCTGCGCGTAATCGTCTATACTAGCTGCCATTTCCTGCCTCCAAATTTCATCCTGCCCACCGCGCACTCCGCAAAATTGCGGTTTGATCCAGCAGTCGCAGACGCTGAGTTTTATCAGCATCTAACATCCACTCACCGCGCAAAAATGGAGCCATTGCATCTGGGATATTGCTTAGTGCTACTAGATTTTGAACATCAAGCCAATCCATACCGCCAATTTCCTCTACTGCCAAGCCGACAATTGTCTCTTGTTCTTCGATTGCAATCACCTGAATTTCCGCCCGATCGGTGTTTAATGGTGTTACATCTCCAAGAAATTGACCAAGATCGGCTACCCAGATGACTCGACCTCGTAAATTTAGAGTACCCAAAAGTAGAGGTGAAGCATTAGGTATCGGGGTAATTCGATCGGGACTTAGTTCGATTACTTCCCGGATACCAGTAGCGAGTAGTGCAAACTCCTGACGCGAGGGAGTAAAAAACCTCAAATGTAACTCACCTTCAGGACTTTCGACTTGAAACTCAGGGCGAAATTGGTCTTCTCCACTACCAACTAAAAAATCCGGTTTACTTACCATATTCGTAAATCTTTAACCTCGCAGCAGTTGTCTAACTGTTCCTACCAATTCGGTTGGTTGAAACGGTTTCGCTATGTAGGCATCTGCACCTTGTTTCATCCCCCAGTAGCGGTCGAATTCTTCACCTTTGGAAGAACACATTACCACCGGGACATTTTGGGTTTTCGGGTCAGACTTTAACCGACGACAAACTTCATAGCCATTCATTCGGGGCATGACAATATCCAACACCACTAAATCGGGAGGTTCGCTCAAAATAGCTTCGAGTGCCTCAAGTCCGTCACTAGCGTGGGTAACTGTCAACCCACTCGCTTTTAGGAGGTCTGTAATCATCTCCCGCTGTGCGATACTATCTTCCACAATCAGAACTGTACTCATATACGCCGTGTTCTACCTCTGTAAATGTAGATGTCCCGCCAAATGGAACATTCCCTAATTCTCCGCAATAATTTAATGTATAAATTAATTCTATTCCTTCACAATTTTAATCGGCGATCGCGGCAGTTACTCTTTATGGGAGTATCGCGCTTGACTCGCAGTTGTCGGCTGATTCTGTGATAATATTTTTTACACTATCTTCAATCCGATTAACAAGTCTTGTATCTTTCTTAGCAGTTAAAACTGCCCGATTTTGAAGGTATTTCTTAACTAACATTAGTAGCTCAGTATCATTAAACGGCTTTGTTAAATAATCTGTAGCCCCCACCATTCTGGCTCTGACACGATTAATAAACCCATCTTGTCCGGTAAGCATAATAATTGGCAAGAAACGAAATATTGTTGCATGTCGTAACATTGCACAAATTTCATAACCATCCAATTCTGGCATGGTAATGTCACACAGTATTAAATTTGGTTTGAGTGCAAAGGCACGGCTGAGTGCTTCCAAGGAATTTGTGAATGCGTAAGCATCAAAACCTTGAGATTTTAAAATTGTCTCAACTGACTTACAAACACTCGTTGCATCATCAATACACATAATTTTTGCCGAATCCATACTTGCTTGCACAACCTCTGCTTGGGGTCGTTCAGCAATACTTGTATTCATATATACTAGTTGTACCCATCCTTGTTGTATATAAGGATATATTGCCTTAGCAACAGTCAGCATATCGCGGTTGAGGTAACGTGCAAGTTGACGCAGCGAAGTTTTCCCATCTGCCCATTGTTTGAGCTTATTGGCAGTTGCCGCTCTTAGCGAACGCAACCGCAGGATATCCGTAAGCATCGGCAACTGGTCGGGAGACTCGATGTACGGATAAAATTGCTTCCACTCTTGCACCTGTCTGATAATTCGCGCCACCAAGGGTGCAGTTTCCCATGTGCTTAACTGTGGGGCAAGCGGCGGGGTTAGCTCAAAAATAAAGCTACCTTGTTGCAAATTTAGTAAGTCAAAAATCGTTTCATGTACCAAGCTATGAATGATACTGCGAGCTTGGGTAGGATTGATAATATTCTGTTCGAGTAGTGCCCACAAATAGTTATATTCTGGTACCGATTGTGAAGCTGATGCAACTAATTGAGTTTCATCGAGTTTGACTTTGACTCGATAATGCCGCAAGTAGTCATCAAGACGAGATAAATCGCCATTGCCATCGGCAGCATAAATAATTTGACCGTTGAGAAAAAAGACAAACCAAGACTGCTGTTGGTTGTGATGTAAAGGCTTGTTTCTGACAAATAGCTGCTTGGCATCCGTACCAAATTGCAAGTCAGACATGCAGGCTTCGACAAACAGTAACCCAGTTCGCTGTCCCAACTCAATTAATTGCAGGATACTGCGAACATCAATTTCATTTAAATTTCCCTGCATTTAGCGCTTCTCCCAAGGCACTCCTTGTCGTCCCGTTTACACTTGGTATTATTGTGCCCATTTGTACTGCGATAGTTAAAGTTGATTTTAACTCCCTTGAAAATTTTTACAATGTCCGTTCCAGTATGCCTTGCTTATTGTCAAAAAGGGTAAAGGCTAAGAATAAACTCGTGCTTCTCAAATTAATAATCGATGAAGGACACTTGGATCTGCCGTACCCGTGCTATACAAATCAATACAGGTATCCATGCCCAGCTTGAGCCGCACCCCAAATGCTTAATTAAATTTAATCAACTTGCATAATGCTAGTGATAACACGGAAGGCATTGTTGCTTCTTTAAGTCCACAATGTAATGACGCAAGTGCATTTGTAAATGTCACAATCGTATATCCCGTATATAAATGGTTACACCTGTCAACTCTGGCTGTAGCGAAGTTAGAACCGACAAGTAAGATAAATTATTTAATCTATATCTCTTAACAAGACCGTTAAGTGCATCAAAAGGAATAAAGGTGTGCTGTATTTAGCAGAAGTACAAAAACAAAAAGGTGGTTTGCTCGGCGGTGGAAGTAAAGCAGAGCTTAAACTCTTAGCTTGTCAGCGCAATGACCAAAGCTGGAGTTCGGTATCTGAAGAAATAATCAACGCCGAGGAAGCAAGCAAATTAAACGACGGTGCGCTCGTAATGGTGGAAATGAACCCGCAGCGGCAAGTTCAGCGGATTCAAGAAGCTGGTCGTCCGTTAGTCAATATTTTGCAAAATTACTCCCGCCAAGTCGAAAAATTTAAAGTCAAAGAAGAAGAAATCGACCAGTGGAAGGAGTCGCTGACATTCCAAGCACAGGAACTAAGCCGCCGCGAGTTGGAAATGGAAGACCGCATGGCACAACTTCAACAACTCGAAGACGAATGTCAAAACTTAGATAAAGAAAAACAGGAAGTCGATTCGGCGCGGGCTGAGTTTGAACGGCAAAAACTTGAACTCGAACGCAACCGTCAGGAACTCGAAGGTGCTTGGCAGCACTTGCGAGGCGAACAGCGACGCTTGGAAGAACATCAAGCCGAGTTTCAACAGCACCATCAACAAGGGGCTGTTTTGGATGAAGAACGCAGTCGAGTCCTCAATGATTTACTCGAACGGATTTCTGCTAATATTCCTCCTACCGAAACAGTTAGCGAAAACTTGAATTTTAGCTTTGAAGTAGTGGAAAGTCAGCAGGAATTATTGAATTCACACTGGGAAAAATTTGAGCAGCAAAAAACTCAAGTCTCAGAACAGCAATCAGAAGTTGATAATTTGCTGCAAGATTTGACTTTAACTCAAGAAGAATGGCAGCAAGTGCAAGCCGCACTCGAACAGCAAACTGCCCAGTTGAAAGATACTACAACTGCACTCAACACAAAGCTTGAGTATACACGGATGTTACAAGAACAACTGCGTTATCAAGAAGATTTATACGAGCAAATTAATAATTTGGCAACTATGTCTCGTGGTGCGGTTATCTACGAGCAAGTCGATACAGACGCTCTTGAGTCAATGCCATTAGAAGAGTTGGCTCATAAGGTACAAGAGTTGCAGGATAAATTAAATATCGATTCGACTTTTGTCAACGACCAAGAACAAGAACTTAAATTTAAGCAAGAAGCTATAGAAGAGTTACAAGAGAAAATTACTCAAGCTGCACCGAGCGATCGCGCTGCCATCGAATTCGAGTTAACGGACGAAAAAGACCTGCATCAGATGTTAAACCAAACCTTGGTTGGGCAACGCCGTAATTTGCAGCAACGTCAAGATGAACTCAACCAGTACCAAGCGGTATTGTTACGGCGACAAGGTAAAACTATTTTTAGCGAAGAACAGGATAATACTATCGACCTCACACCCGTCTTGGAGCGAATCGAATCGCAGTGCCAGCAACAGTCAGAAGAATTGCAAAATCTCGAACACGAGATTGAGCAAATGCAAGCAAGTCTCGATCTCACAGAGGGAATGATTAGCAATCAAACCCACGATGTCGAGGAAAAACGCCAAGAACTAAAGGATAAAGAAGAAAACTTGCGCGAACTACAAGCTGCATTAGCAGAATCGAAAAGTCAGTTAGATTTTTATCAAGAGGCACTTCAGCCATTCCAAGATACTATAAATGGCTTGCGTCACAAACTAGAAAGCGTCAACGAAGCTTTGGTGCAAGTCCAAGAAACTGGCGATTCTCAACACCAAGTAGTTGGCGAAATGCGGCAAACATTAATTACCTTGATTCCATCTTAGGGGTCTTTAACCTTTATTTAAACGAATCCAATCGCCTTCCACAATTGCTTTCGCACCTCCAGGAAATGGATCGGTTTGCGATCGCTGTGGTGCTGTAATCAAAGCTGTAAGTTTTTCGATATGCTCAAAATTAACAGCACAAGTAAGTACCTCTACTAGTATTTGACGCATCACCCGCCGTTGCAAAGCGAGTGGTGCGTTTTGCAATATACGACGGTTAAGAAGAAGGGGTAAGGCGTAAGAATTTTCCTTATACCCCCCCCCTTGTCCTCCTTGTCCCCCTTGTCCCTCTTCCCCGATTGCTGCTTTGAGCAACTCGCTTGCGGTTTGTTCTAAATATTCGACTTCGGCTTGCAGGAGTTCGGCAGTTTGGGCTAAAGCCGATTCAACTTTAGGGTTGAAATTTTCGCGTAAATATGGTATTAATTCATGTCGAATTTGGTTGCGCTTGTATTTTAAATCCTGATTTGTCGAATCTTCCCAAATTGGCAGTTGAAAATCTTGGCAAAATTGGGCAGTTTGAGTGCGAGTAACTTCCAATAACGGACGGACAATAAAAATGCCATCCGCACCAGAACGCTTCCACGTCAAAGCTTGCAAGCCATCCGCACCCGTACCGCGCATCAAATTGTAGAGAAGAGTTTCAGCGCGATCGCTCTCGGTATGTCCGGTGACAATGCAAGAGTAGTTATGACGAAGTGCTAAAGCATTCAAGACTCGATAGCGCCAATTTCTCGCCGATGCTTCGCTATTAACTGGTTCGTTTGCGGTTTCTAAGTAAAAGGGTATTTCCCAAGTTTGTGCTAGTTGTTCGACATGCTTTGCATTTGCCATCGAGTCATCGCGCCAACGATGATCGCAATGGGCAATACCTAGATTCCATCCCCATTTTGGTAGTAAATCTAACATTAGCTTGATTAAACATAGCGAATCCTGTCCGCCAGAAACAGCCACCAATAAGCACTGCTGGCGTTCAAATAACTTTCGCGCACGGATAGTTCGATGTATCGCCGCATGAAGTTGAGTCCATATCATTTTCAAGTTAAGATTCGAGATTTTGGATTTTTAAATTTTACTTTTTGTAAAACCTACCACTAATAAAAACAAAAATTAAGTTTTCTACCCCCATTCTCTCTACTTCCTACTCCCTACTCCCTACTCCCCACTCTCCACATCTTGAAGTTCGTGAGCAAAATCTTCGAGAGGGGAATCGCTTCCATCCGGACAAAATTCAAGTGTAAGTCTAACTTTTCCTTTTCTCCAGTTATTTGCACGAAAGCGCAATACCTCACAATCGATACCGATATCAAATAATGATGCTTCGGCTGTTTCCAAACCAACCAATTCTTTGATTGCTTCAAGAAGTTGAATAACTTTGAATGTATTTGACACATCAAACCCTTCAAATGTTTCAGAATTTACAGATACAACTTCGTCATGATGCAGTCGTTGAAATTGATTTTCCATGTCACTTTTCGATAACTGAATCTATTGTTAATAACAAATTCAGAGACTAATATAAAATCAAAGAAAGTTTTAATCATCCGCGAAAACCAAAATCCCCTAATTATTATAAAATTAGGGGATTTGAGCCTCTACAATCAATCTGAAATAATGCATCTAACCAGTTGTTTGTTGAAATTGCTGTCTTAAATCGTCTAATGGCGAACTTTCTAAACTTGCTCCTAATAGATTTCTTTCTAATATTGCTTCTTGTTCCGGTTCATCAGGGCAAAATTCTAGTTTTAAGCGAAGTTTACCTTTTCTCCATCCTTGTGAATCAGTTTTAAGTATCTCGCAGTTTATACCATCACCTAGTAATTGTTTTTTCTCTTCCTCAGAAATCTTATAATTAAGCGATTCATTGATTTTTGCCATCAAATGATTAATTTTAAATGTTGGGTGTGAGAAAAAACTTTTATTATTTATTTCGCTTAAACTCACAGATACCACATCATCATTATTAAAAGAAGTAAATTTGTTTTCCATTGTTATCTTCTGTAACTAAACTTATAATTCCCAAAAGATATTAATAAATACCAAATAAAAGTTAAATTATTTCTCCCTTTTCCTCCTCCTACTCCCTACTCCCTAGTACTCCATGTCATTAATTCTGAGGGGTTGAAAAATACCCTCCTCTCCTAATTATTCCGACCTGTAATTCCGTGTCTCTGTGGTTCGTTTTGAGGGGTTGTTCGTAGTTGCGCTGTACTCGCATGAGATTATTAATTCTTAGGGCTAAAGCCCAACTACGAACCCCTCAAAACTTTTGACATGGACAAAAGCGTGCTTCATGTCATTAATTTTGGGGGGTTGGTTGAGCGTTGAAAACCCTGGAGAGACGCTTCGGTATCGCGTCTCTACATCCCTCAGAATTAATGACACAGACCACTAGTTCCTAGAAGAACCAACCATAGGAATGTAAACCTTTACCCAAAAGATTCACACCTAAATAACAAATCCACACCACAACAAAACCACTCGCAGCCAAAATTGCCGGACGACGACCTTGCCAACCCTTGGTAATGCGCGAATGGAGATATGCAGCAAACACTAACCAAGTAATTAAAGCCCAAGTTTCCTTCGGGTCCCAACTCCAATAAGAACCCCAAGCTTCATTTGCCCACACACCACCAGCGATAATACCAATTGTAAGTAGGGGAAAACCCAAACCGATGATACGGTAGCTAATATTATCGAGGGTTTCAGCAAGACTAAGACGCTGCGGTGACATGGAAATCGATGTTGGTGTTATAGCTTGCGTTGCGGTAACTAAATCCAAAACCGCTGTTTTACCGTTGCCATTGTTATTATTTTCAAACCGTGCAAAACCCTTGTTTTCGCCAATATTAGACGAAACTTCCGAAGCCATTTCGGGAACAAGTTCGCCAGCTTTACGCAAACGATAGCCATTAGTACGATAACCACCCGTACCTACAGAACTACCTTGGAGTTGAATTTCTTTACCACCACTAACGACAAGAAATGCGATCGCAAGCAAAGAACCGACCATTAGCGCGGAGTAACTCAACATCATGACGCTGACGTGCATCATCAACCAGTTTGATTTCAATGCAGGCACTAATGGTTCGGCACTTTGCATCGACGATGGTAATGTCAGTGCTGCAAATGCTGTAATCGCCATTGCGACAGGAGCAGTGACAACCCCAACTAAGCGACTGCGAGTATTATTCTCAGCCAGGAGATGGACGGCAGTAATACCCCACGTTAAGAAAAATAACGATTCGTACAAATTGCTAAGGGGAAAATAACCCGCTTCGATCCATCTTGCCCCGAGTAAAGTCGCAATACACAGATTTGCGATCGCCATTCCCGCAGTACCCAATGCAGGTAAAAAGGGGAGATTTGGAAATGCAGCACCACCCCAGTAAACGAGCATAGTAACAAATAAAACTGCAAACGAGGCATTGTCGAGCCAGTTCTGGAGGACAACCAGATTAGCGAAATTCATAAAGCGCTCTTCCCAGAAGATATTTAAAGTTATATATTCCCACAATTAAGATCGTATCTGTTTCTGGGGAATTTTAGGGAGTAGGGGAAAGAAGGGGTAAAGGTTAAAGGGTAAAGGGGAAGGGGAAAGAGGTAAAAGCTTAACACAAGAACTCCTAACACAAGAACTCCTAACTGCTAACTCCTAACTGCTAACTCCTAACTCTTAACTCCTAACTCCTAACTGCTAACTCCTAACTCCTAACTGCTAACTGCTAACTCCTAACTCCTAACTCCTAACTCTTAACTTTCTTCAACGTCAAAAACACATCGTAACGGGTGCTGCGATTATCGCTGATGGTACTTGTTACACCGATGGAACGGGTGGCATTTAGCAATGGTTGCTGGTTGGGAAATAATGCAGGTAAAGGAAAATTCTTCGCGGTGCGTTCGACATCAAGGAAAAATTGACCGTTTGCCGAACCTAGTTCGGAAGGAACGGTTTTTTGGAATGATGATGTACTTGCCAATGAATTACTTGGTTTGGGCACAATTTTATCGTTAATCGGTGCGCCAACTGTCAAAAATGCGATATTATCATCCAACCAACCGTGACTAGCTGTTAAAGTTCCAAACGGTGCAACCCAGTTGATAACTGACTTGCCTGCGGTATTTGATTCCTTAATTTGGAATTGGTACTGACTCCGCATCACCTCATCAAGTTGTTTTAGCGATGCATCAGCACGAGCGCGATCGCTGACTTGCACCATGAATACCAACGCTGCCCGAAAATTATCGTCTGCACCTTGTTTAGATATAGTCGGAACCACGGACATTGAAAACTCACCCCCCATCCAACTGAATAAATCCCGTTCCAAATCGAGATTTGTTAAAGTTTTAAAGCCTCCACGTAATTGTTCGGGTGCTATTGGTGACACTGGGTTCCCTTGCGATGTCGAAACGTAATCCGCCCAAACTCTTTGCAGGTTACTACCTGAGAGCATCATCATGGTTTCGGCGGGAACGCGATTTTGCATTTTTCCGGCATTATTTTCTACCGCCAAAGTTCGCTGACTATTGGGATTTAACCAGGAAATCCCCTTGAGGCGAATTCCTTCGGACTCTAGAATAATTGTCCCTGCCAAACCTTGGTTATTTTGCAGTTGGGTTAAAACTTGAGCAGGTAACTGACGGTATTGAGAAGCGCTGGCAATTTTTGCCGAGTTGGGTACGTTGATATAAAACTGGGCAAAAGGTTGATGGTTGGAAATTTTCGAGAAATTATCGGCAAAGCCTGGAACTTTTTCCAGTACTGTTTTGGCTTTATAAGCGTCGATGGCTTTGTCTGTGGCTTTGGGATTATCGGTAATTACAATAGCTTTACCATCAATCAAGGCTGCCGAAAATTTTTCCTCTGAGCTAGTAGAATCGGTTTCTTTTATTGCTACACCCTGGTACGTCCTATCGCTCCAATTTTTGCCTTGAGGGGCTTTTATCTTTGCCAGAATTTCTTTAGCATTTTGGGGGTTCTTGATGGGTAGAACCATTACCATTTGCTGACTGTTGGCGACTTGACCATCGGTAGCAACAGGTTTAGATATGGGCTTGGTAGCATCGTTCGTAAGAACTGCGATTGTAACTTCTTCTCCTACCCAAGGTTTGATATCTTTTTGAAAATCGTAACCATTGTTAGTGAGGAAGCGATCGCGCAACTGCACTAAATTTTTATCGAGTTCGGCTTGAACTTCGTTTGTACCATACTGGCGCAATCGTTGCCACTGCCCAGTATCAGTTGTCAGAGAAACCGCAAATAGGGCATCTTGAGGAATTATATTCGCCCCAGGTAGTACTTTGGAGAATGGTCTTCCCTGTGTTAACAACCAGTATGTGGCAATACCACCACCAATTAATAACCCAGCAGACGAGAGGGTTAGTACTAGCGACGGTTTTTTGTTTTTCTTCACTGAAGCAGACACGACAGGCAGCGCCATTAATACGAATACCTCATCAATACAGCGAACACATTTATTGCGTTGTAGTTAAAGTAAACCTTTTTGTCGAATTTACTCTAGGGTTATTAAATACATTAGGCATCTCAAGATTGAGACAAGTTCCACAATTATTAGTGAGATTAGCGGCAAGTCCGCTTGTCAAGAGTCTGTCAAACTCTCGTTAAGCGAAAGGGCAGGACACCCTTCGTAGGAGAATAATCCCAACCAATCTATATATACCGTTGTATATCGTTTATAGGTGTAACACATTTACAACTTATACATTACCGCAATGCCTATCGCAGTTTATTTTTCATATCTTAAGTGCCAGTTATTGAACTGACCCAATAGATAAAAATACATATTTTTTTAATCTAAATTTTTGCTTTTTCTAACTTATCGAACCGCTATTTTGCTAAAAAATAAGTCAATTATTACTTTTTTGTAGAATTACCTTACAATATACTGCTCAAATCAACATCCATAGCAGGCACATTCATTAACGATTGCCTGCTTTTACAGCAAAAAGCTGCTCTAATTATGTCATTTTTTTAGCTCTACTATATGTATTTTATACTACTTACTTAATTTAACTTACTTGGGATGGACCTAAGTATTTTGCTAGATATGGAGAAAATACCTCATAAATCAAAGTTAGAGGTTGCCCGTGATGCCAAAACAAGTAATGACGACCCCAAAATGGACCAGTCGTATTAAATCCCGATTCTAAAGCTGCGGAATCACCGTAATAAATTCCTTGGACATCACGATACAACTCGGTGCGAAGACGTGCCAAACTCGCCCAAATTGGTAACGAACGATTTTGCAAATACTCATCGACATGTGATGCTTCCCACCATGAAGTCGCATAAGCTAGACGCTGACCCGAAGCAGTCCTCAGCCAAACTTGTCGCCGCAATCGCGGTCCCGGAACGGCTTCGATCAACTTAGGCGCACTATCTGAGTCTACGCCAATCAATGACATATCAATGACATCAACCTCAGTCGGTTCCCCTGTCAGCAGTTGTAAGTGTCTTGTCGGTGAACCATCACCTAAAAGCAGCATCTGCCAACTTGGTGCTAATTTCGCGTGTGGCAATCCTTGTTGAATTTCTTCTTCTGTACCTTGCCAAACAGGTAAGAGACGATGCCAACCTGCTGGCATAATTAAGTTGTTTGTTGGAGTAAAAGTTGCTGTCAAGGCTCTTTACAAAAATTAACCTATTTCTATCAAAGCACAAAAAGTAAGAGTCAATAGTCGTAGTTTGTTAACTCTTGACCATTGACTCTTAAATTGTCTTTAGTTAGACCAACATTAAAGATGCGGATAGCGAGACTCGAACTCGCAAGCCATTAAGGCACACGCACCTCAAGCGTGCGCGTATACCAATTCCGCCACATCCGCATGGTTTCTCTGAATATAGAATATAGCATAAGAATCAATTTTGTGTCATGCAATGCTAGAAATTTTTCGCAAATTTTCCAATTATTTCCAATCAAGAGGCAATTTCGACCCCCCTAAAGCCGAAAAATCCTAGTATTGGGTAACCAACGCTCCAACACCGAAGAAGCAATGTTGGTAGTCTAGTTAGAACTTGTGCTTTTTCATTCATCTAAATCCTTTTCGTTGAAAACGATCAAGCTTCAAGTTCTCCTGTCATAATTTAGAGTCAGGCTGTTGCTTCAGGTTTGAGAAGGGAGAATTTAAACTTACTTAACTAATTAATGTTGTTAATGTTGGCTAAAAGATGAAGTTTGACAAAATATTAATTGCTAATCGGGGAGAAATAGCACTTCGCGTTCTCCGAGCTTGTGAAGAAATGGGGATTGCCACCGTTGCAGTTCATTCCACGGTTGACCGCAATGCGCTTCATGTCCAGCTTGCAGACGAAGCGGTATGTATTGGGGAACCAGCCAGCGCCAAAAGTTATTTAAATATTCCTAACATTATTGCGGCAGCGTTGACGCGCAATGCGACTGCGATTCATCCTGGATATGGTTTTTTATCCGAGAATGCAAGGTTTGCAGAAATTTGCGCCGACCATCATATTGCTTTTATTGGTCCATCACCCGAAGCCATCCGGAGGATGGGAGATAAATCGACAGCCAAAGAAACCATGCAACGGGCTGGAGTGCCGACAGTTCCAGGAAGCGATGGGTTGCTAGAGTCGGAAGTTGAGGGATTGGCTGTAGCTCGCAAAATGGGCTACCCAGTCATGATTAAAGCTACTGCCGGTGGTGGTGGACGCGGGATGCGGTTAGTACGTTCTGAAAGCGAGTTTATCAAGTCCTTCCAAGCCGCTCAAGGCGAGGCGGGAGCAGCGTTTGGGAATTCGGGCGTTTACCTGGAAAAATTCGTCGAACGTCCCCGACACATCGAATTCCAAATTTTGGCAGATAGTTACGGTAATGTCATCCACCTTGGCGAACGTGACTGTTCGATTCAACGTCGCAACCAAAAACTCCTCGAAGAAGCCCCAAGTCCCGCACTCGACCCCGAATTGCGCGAAAAAATGGGGCAAGCTGCGGTCAAAGCGGCTCAATTTATTAACTATGTAGGCGCAGGTACAATCGAGTTTCTCTTGGATCAATCGGGTGAATTTTACTTTATGGAGATGAATACCCGCATTCAAGTTGAGCATCCCGTTACGGAGATGATTACGGGTATAGATTTAGTAGTAGAGCAAATCCGTATTGCCCAAGGCGAAAGATTGCGCCTTACTCAAGGCGAAGTAATGTTACGCGGTCATGCTATTGAATGCCGTATCAACGCCGAAGACCCCGACCATGATTTTCGCCCTGCTCCCGGACGTATCAGCGGCTACCTACCCCCAGGCGGTCCCGGCGTGCGAATTGACTCGCACGTTTACACCGATTACCAAATTCCGCCTTATTACGACTCGCTCATCGGTAAATTAATTGTTTGGGGTCCCGACCGGACAACAGCGATAACCCGGATGAAACGAGCTTTACGTGAGTGCGCGATTACCGGGTTACCAACCACAATTAGTTTTCATCAAAAAATAATGGAAACTCCACAATTCTTGTCAGGTAAAGTTTATACCAATTTTGTCCAGGAAATGAAAGAAGGGAAGAGTTAGGGAGTAGGGAGTAGGGAGTAGGGAGTAGGGAGTAGTTAGGAGGAACAAAAATGTAGAGACGCGAGATTTCGCGTCTCTTATAAATTTCGCGTCTCTTATTTAGTTAGGAGTTAGAAGTTATTAATTAATAGTCTTCCCCCTACTCCCCTACTCCCTACTCCCTTCTTCACGACATCATAGTTAACAGTCCTTGCTGACCGAGTAGAATTTCGCGCACTAAGCTAACTATTCCCACCCAGATAATTGGGGAAATATCGACTCCTCCAATGGGTGGGACGATTTTGCGCGTGGGAATCAAAAATATTTCGGTTGGGAATGCGACGAGGATAAACGGAAACCGTCTTAAATCGACTTGAGGATACCAAGTTAAGACGATGCGGAAAATAAATAAAAATATCATCAGTCCTAGTAGTAGGCTGAGGGTCAAATTTGTGATGTTTAGGGATGTCATTTTGTCCGTATTGCTTTTCAAAAATAAATATAAATCGCCTGAATCTTAAGCTTTGTTAAGCTATTTATCATTTTAGCAAAACTCGGACAGTCGCTCCCGCCGTAACGACCTAAAAGTATTGATTATTAAGTAAGCAATCCATACTACACACTTTCTACTTAGTGGCAACTGCTTCTCAAGGACGTAATAGCCTACTAGAATTAGGATGAAGTACGTAAAAAAAAAGGTTGAGAACCATGACACCTTCTTTAGCAAATTTTCTTTGGAGCTTACTTTTGGGTACAGCAATTGTGGTTATCCCCGCAACTGTAGGATTGATTTTTATTAGTCAAAAAGATAAAATTCAACGTTCCTAGAGGTTGGGGAGTCACTTTTGACCCTTTTTAAAAGGCTGTCTGTCGGAGATGCGTGCTTTCTTGACTTATAGAAATATCTATGGATTGAGAAAATACACTGATTCTGACAGATAAGGATTTTTAGTTTGAGTAAGCGGCTTCAAAGTACCGTTAGTTGCTTTGAAGCCTTAATATTATTGTTACCAGCTACAGTAGAGTTATTAATTGCGAATCGTTAACATAGATTTGATATTGGGAAAAAAACAATGCTAATTTTTGGGCTGAACTCAGCCAATGTTCTGGCTCAGGTCAACTTAGGGACAACTCCAGCCTCTTTTTTGGGAATCTTCCTAGCTGTGGCTGGCGCAGGTCTATATTTTCTACGTACTATTAAACCTGAATTATCCCGCGACCACGATATATTTTTTGCCGCAATTGGGTTGTTATGCGGTTTTATTTTAATATTCCAAGGTTGGCGGCTTGACCCGATTTTGCAGTTTGGTCAGTTGCTGTTAGTTGGTTCAACAGTATTTTTTGCATACGAAAGCATCCGGCTACGGGGTATTGCTACCGAGCAAGCCAAACGCAATACTCCGATTGTGGATGACGATCGTCCAGTTAGTCGTGAATATAAAAACTATAGTAATCGCAAACCAGGTAGAGCCGAACGGGTGGGTGCGGAATTGGAACCGCTTCCTTATTATGATGATGAAGATGATGATGACCGTCCGCGTCCTCGAATCACAGGCAGTCGTGAAGGTCGTTCGCAGCGCGACGAATATTATGAAGATGAGGCACCGCGTCGGTCTTCGCGTCGCAGTAGCAATGAAAGACCTGAAACACCAAGCGACAAAAGTCCGCGTCGTCGTAATTCCTCGCGTCCAACAAGTCGCACCTCCGAAAATATTGATGATGGTGATTGGACTCCATCTCCTTCGAGACAGGCTGAGGATTGGAATAGTTCGACCGAAGAACGTAGACCGTCGCGCCGCAGTAGTAGTGATTCCTCGCGTCCGGAACGCGATGATGAAGAAGTAACCCCGCGACCCTCTAGACGGCGAAGACCTGCGAGCGAATCGCCCTCGCGCCGGGAACGCGAAGATGACGAGGCAATCCCAACCGATTATGTCGATTACAAGCCAATCGATCGATTGGATAATCGACCGGAAAGCTCGACAAATTATGATGACGATACACCAATTAGCTGAAATATTTAGAGAGAGTAGGGAGTAGGGAATAGAGAATAGGGTAAAAGGGGAAAGGGGAAAGGGAAAAGGACAAGGAAAATTCTTAACTCATAACTTCTAACTCCCGACTCTTAACTCCCTAATCCCTCTACTTCCTACTCCCTCTACTCCCTACTCCCTACTCCCTTCTTAGTTAAGGTGAAAAAATTTACACCGAAATTTTGGCTCCAAATAAAAGCATATTGGAGTCTAATTTTTATCCTGATACTTACATCTTGTAGTTCCAATAATATTCCCATCGGTTCAACTTCGCTTAATAGTCGCTTCACAGAAGAACAGCCAGCATTGAGCGGAAACGGGCGTTTTTTGGCTTTTGTTTCAAATCGTAATAGCACTCACCAACTTTTAGTGTACGATTTGGAGCGACAATTATTTATGAGCGTTCCGCGTTTGAGCCGACCCGATACAATTGTCGAGAGTCCGAGCCTCAGTTATACCGGACGCTATCTTGCTTATATTACCAGCGACCAAGGTAGACCCGTAGTGGGGCTTTACGACCGTATTGCCCAGCAATCGCAAATCCTGACTCCTATTTATCGCGGTTGGATACGAAATCCCAGTATTAGCCCTGATGGGCGTTATGTTGTATTTGAAACAACGACTCGCGGTCAATGGGACATCGAAGTTCTTGACCGAGGACCGAATATTGAGTTAGATATTCCTAATGGTGCGCCAGTACCACCTCCTGGAGTTTAGAGACGAATGGCGCGAAGGGAGATAAGGGGGAGATTAACTTTTTGCTTTGAGTTTTTACAAGAGGTATAAAGCGTATAGTTTTACATTAATAACTAAGAACAAATGACTAATGTTTAATAAGTCTATTTTTATACCTATATTTATCAATATATTGTTATTAAGTGGCTGTGGTGGGTATCCAAGGATACTTAATTATCCCTTCGACCCAGGTGGTCAGAGTTTGAATAGTAGCGCTTCGGAACAGAATCCGCAGATTTCAGGTAGATATATTGTTTTTACTAGCGACCGTCGGGGTAGTCAAGATATATACATGTTTGATACCTTATCCCGTAATTTAGTCGATTTACCAGGTTTAAATTCGTTTGATGCGATCGCATCGCATCCGAGCGTTTCAGACAGCGGTCGTTATATTGTGTTTGCCGCGAGTCGTCAAGGACGTTCGGCAATTTTTCTTTACGACCGCGAAACACGTCAATCGCGCAATTTAACTGCAAATCTACCAGCAGAAGTCCGTAACCCCACAATTAGCGCAGATGGTAGCAGGATTGTATTTGAGACGACTGTAAACGGACAGTGGGATATTTGGGTTTACGACCGTTCGGGGCAAAAGTTAAATATCCCGCAAGACCCAAGGTAGTTAGGAGTCAGGAGTTAGGAGTCAGGAGTCAGGAGTTAGGAGTCAGGAGTTAGGAGTTAGGAGTCAGGAGTCAGGAGTCAGGAGTCAGGAGTTAGGAGTCAGGAGTTAGTAGTTTGCCTCTTCCCCCTTTCCCTAACTCTTAACTCTTAACTCTTCCCCCTTTCCCTAACTCTTAACTCTTAACTCTTAACTCTTAACTCTTCCCCCTTTCCCTAACTCTTAACTCTTAACTCTTAACTCTTAACTATTCCCTTCCTCCTCTTGCACTGCTTCAATGAGCTTACGCACTTCGGTTGTTCCTTGTGAAGCAACAAAATTGAAGGGGAATTTGCCGCGTGTGAGCATCCGTAGCCCCAAGGGTACAATACCTAACAAACCTCGTAAGTCTTGAAAGTAATTTCCCATAACTTGCAAACCAAATTGACGTTCGTCGATCCAACCACCTTCTTTGACTAAATCAATCAACACTCTGCGGTGACGAATTGAACGACTATTGGTTTTTTGTTTGCTGTCGAGAATTTCTTGTTTAATTTTAGTAATTTGCTCCATTGGTGCAACATCCATCGGGCAAACCGAGTTGCAGTAATAACACCGGGTGCAACCCCAGACCCCTTTGGTATCTTCGTTATATGCTTCTAGGCGATTTTTTGTATCATTATCGCGGGAATCTGCCACCATGCGATAAGCTTTAGCGAGTGCGTGGGGACCAACGAAATTTTGATTGACCTCACGAGCATTGCATTCCGAATAACAAGCGCCGCACATGATACAATTGCCTGTCTGGTCGAGACGCGATCGCTCTTGTGGTGTTTGCAAAAACTCGCGTTCGGGAACTTGTCTTCCAGCGGTACTCACATAAGGTGTCACCGCTTCTAGGTTATCCCAAAAGCTGGTCATATCCACCACCAAATCCTTGATTACAGGCATGTTGCCAAGTGGTGCAACTATTATTTCTGGAATTGCGTCATCAGACGTTGTATTAATTTGCTGTTGTGAGAAAGCGATTTCACTACCAACATTTTCTTTACAAGCTAAAGCCGAACGTCCGTTGATTCGCATCGCACAACTGCCACAAATTGTATTGCGGCAATTTTTGCGAAATGCGAGAGTTCCATCTTGTTCCCATTTAATTCGATTCAAACAATCGAGGATTGTATTCCCTGGTTCGGCATCCATTTGGTAAGTTTGCACCACTGGGTCACAATTTGGTTTTTGCCGAATCACCTTAAAAATAACTTGCATCTGCGACAAACCTAATTTTTTAAATTATCACCGCGACGTTTAGCGGGGGATGAAGTATTCCCCTGACATATTGCCTCCGGGCAACGTCATAACTTTTTCTGCCAAGCACTCAATCGCAACTGTTAATACGAACGAATATTATTGCACGACTGTTTTCTACGGCTAACCATTAAAATCTAACTTATCCAAGGGCGCGATCGCGTTATCAGGGCAATAATACGTTGGTTCAACGCTTCAAGCCGTAAAGAAAATTATCCTTATTCAAGCGATTTCCAAAGATTGTGAAAGCTGTGTCGGTGGTACATCTGATTTGCGGCAAAAGCTGATTCCGATTGGATGCAACGAGCGCTCGATCCCCAAAGAGCAACAATATCCGAATCAATCGCTCCTCAAAACGAAAATGGGAATTCATGGTTCGCTTCAGAGGTTAATGTACAAGCGTTTGGTGGTGAATTTGTTTTCATCGCCACTGCGTAATGACTCAAACTTAAATTCAACATTTAACAGGTTAATTTCCACAGAGAGCCGCTTAATTGACGAGCAGTCTTAAATGATTAGCGAACAGTAAAGACGTTGCGGCGAAACGTCTCTACAGATTAATTATGCGTGCTGCTGCTGCTGCGCCAACATAAATGATTGCTAGTCGGCTACCTGTTTGGATATTTGCTTGGATGTTTGGATATATAGAATTGTTGCGAACATCTCAACCTCTCGTAATCGATCCGAATCGTTTGTAACTCAATTGCCAAAACTACTTGTCACTGCTTAAATGAATTTTTAGAAAAGCAGTCTCGCAATACTCACCCTTAAGGTAGAAATTTAGATATAAACTGTATAACAAATTTAATTCAAAATTAAACAATTATTTTGCTATTATGAGTCCATGCTAGTATTTAATATAAAATTACGAAGCAATAAAACAGTATCAATCGCCGTATAAGCTCGGCTATTACTGCAATATTTCCTTGTAATGTTAAATCGTGAAAAATCGCGCTTTACTTCTAGGATAAAAGGGTGTATACCCGATCCGATCCTCAAAAAATACTATGCAGCCCTAAAAACGCTTTGTTGATGCGGTCAAATTCCAAGACAACAAAAGCGTAATTTAGGTAAGTGTAGAAAGTGAAAAGCCTTCAAATTTATGAGTTTACAACTTCACACCCGCAGTTGTGAAACTCGTTTGATTTGTCAAGGTTACTTTGAGCTATGCTGCCACACAAATGCCATAAAAAAGATAAAAATTTCATTTTTCATGGCTAATGATGGCTAAAAGTAGCTTATAGTTACCGAAATTAATACCTGTATTTTGCCATGACCTTTCCGAAGCTATGGGTTCCCCATAATCAAGGGTCTAGGATTAGAACGGCAGGAATTTACCCAGTTAATCTCGGGTGAAAAGTTACGCTGCGTGCAAATGTGAAAAAAAGTCCCAGCATGTAACTACATTGTTTAAACTTTGGACAAAGGAAGGATATAAGAAGTCGAATGAGTGAAACTGCAACCGCTGCATTAACTGGAAAAGCACTACTGGCTAAGGTAAAAGAACTATCGAGTTTACCACGCCGAGAAAGAGCTAAACAATGTGGTTATTACACTACTACTAAGGGTGGTCAGACCCGAGTCAACCTGACTGATTTTTATGACGCTTTGCTATCGGCAAGAGGAATTCCCTTGAGTCCGGAAGCACCCAAAGATGGTCGCGGTCGCGAACCGACGTATCGTGTTAGCGTTCATCAAAATGGTCAAATTGTGATTGGTGCGACATACACTAAAGCAATGGGTTTAGAACCTGGAGATGAGTTTGAAATCAAGCTTGGATATAAGCATATTCACTTAATTCAAGTTGATGCCGATAAAAAAACTTCTCATTTAGACATTGACCCGGAAGATGACGAACTCGAAGAAGATGAAGATGATGATGAAGAAGATGATGATGAGTAAATTTCTGTAAAGTTGCAGGAATTGAGTCAGAAGTTTGGACAGCTAGGTAAAGGTTATAGAATATTTAACCTTGATATACCTAGCGACCTAAAAACCGAAAATTGAGATCCAAAACTCAACTAGGTAAATCTAAAAACGACTCTGGGCATCGTCAGAGAAGTGAGGTATAATAACTCACAAATATAAAGAAGCCGATTTGATTGCGTTCGCTTTTAATTGCGTTCCTACAGCGACTCGCAACGAGTATCGCAGTATCGCTTCTTTTGAAAGGTAAAAGATAATTTTTTGACAACTAATCCCAGCAGTTAGGCTTGACTCTAACTGCTGTGGTTTCAAAATTATCTCAAAAAATAAAAAAGTGGCTTAATCCTAATTGCTTCAAATTGTATAGCCCAAAACAATTAGAACGGCAAACTATTGTGCTAGAAATCATTAAATATAGCTTTGCCGTGGAAATACATTTAGGGCAAGTATTTGTTATTTTGCTTCGGTTTCACCAGTCAAAATCATGATATTGAATAATTAAATAGCTCGATTTAAAATCAAGTTTAGGTACTTACATACGTAAGTAAGTGCATTTTATTGATAAATTTTTACCGCATTTTTTGCGTAATTATTTAATTCAATTGTTGCGACATTCTTCAAGCGAACACTTAAAAGCGAGGGAGCAATGCGGCACTAAACCTATAAGAAAAACAAAACGCGCTTTGGCTTACACATTTACCAAAGCGCGTTTTGCTAGGGGTTTAAGTTAATCGACGAAAAAAGCGCTCAACTAAAAATAGAAAGACTTTCTATTTTTAACCAAACGGAGTTAAACGCTTGATAGCACGACCGGCAACATCACCGTAGCGCAATTGTCCGCAAAGGATTTTTCCCATAAGTTGAGGACCGCTCGGGCGTTTAACGCCGACTTTGTAGCCAACTTTCGGAAAGCGGTAGAATAAACCAGCGATTTTTGCTGCCCATGACATATCGCTACCCCATTCTTCATTGATAGTATTGGAATAGTCTTTGAGAGCATTGATATCGCCACCGAGAGCTTTATCAATAGCTTCCGAGGCTTTTACGCCAGTGTAAATCGAGGGACGAATTCCTTCTGCTGTCATTGGGTCTACAATACAAGCTGCTTCACCTGCCAAAACTGCATTTTGGGTATGAAGAGTTTGTTCGCCGTTCCACAAGCAAAGCGCATGACCGTACTGCTTGCAGCTAGTAATATTTACGCCAAAACTTTTAGAATATTCATCCAAAATCTTTTTAAAATCTTGCGGTTCCCCACCAACAAAAGTACCGACACCGATCGAGTAACCATCAGCTTTGGGGAAGTTCCAAACATAGCCATTTTTGACCATGCCAAATTCAAAGTCGATAATGTTGGTATTTGCGACTTCGGCTTTTGCTTCAGCTTCTAAAGCTCCAGCAAGACGGCGTTTGCGCTCTTTGAAGCCGAGCCATTTTGCCATTGGTCCTTTAGCACCGTCGGCAGCGATGATGTAGCGACCTGTTACGGGTCCATTGCTGGTATTCACCTGCCAATGGTCGCTTTTGAACTCGACACCCGTTACTTCCGTATTATCGCGGAGTTCAGCGCCTTGCTTTTGTGCTTGCTGAACCAAGAAATGGTCAAAGACATCGCGTCGAACCATCCAAACTGGTTCGGGAGTTTGAAGTTCGACTTCAACAGGGTCGGACATATTCCAAGTACAGCGGATGGTATTAGCTTTAACCGAAATTGCAGGGCTAAAGTCAAAATCGAACCATTGCGCGATCGCAGGTGACACTCCACCACCGCAGGGTTTATAACGAGGTAAAGATTCTTTTTCTAAAATTAATACTGAGCGTCCTCGCTTGCTCAAGTGATATGCGGCTGTTCCACCAGCCGGTCCAGCACCAACAATAATGCAATCGTACATAGAGCTATCTCGCTTCTAACTTGATATCTACTGTCCAGTTTCTTTGTTTACTTTACAAACAGACTGTCAAAACAGTATGTAAGTAATTTCAGTATTTACTGTTGTTAATTTTACAGCTTATACTACCGATGACTAAAATACTTATTCTTGATGACCCACGATAATCCGTAAATATCCGTAAATATATATATTTAAAACCGATTTTGCGGTTCATTGGCTGCCATTTTGGCGTTATTTTTCGTAGGCTGACGCAAGCCTATCCCAGAATGGGCGTGACGAATTTAAATGTATTATTTTAGACATTTAAATTTAGGTAAAAGGGGAGGCAGTGCGTTGCGATTGGCTCGCGTTGTCGCAACTGCCGTTTGCTTGTGGGTAAAAAAATTCGCTCATTATTTACCCAATGCCCAATACCCAATATCTGATTCGTCCCTTTTATTTAAACAGTGGTAATGTCCTTTTCTTTTGCTGCCAACAATTCGTTGATTTTGTTCGTGTACTTGTCGGTAAGTTTTTGGACTTGATCCTGCAAATCGCGCGATTCATCCTCGGAGATTTCCCCAGCTTTTTCCTGTTTTTTAATCGAATCGACGGCTTCACGGCGAATGTTACGAATTGCAACGCGGTTGCTTTCGGCGTATTTGGTGGCAAGTTTGACAAATTCTTTACGGCGATCGCTCGTCAAGGGTTGAATATTGAGCCGAATCACCGAACCGTCGTTACTGGGTGTCATGCCTACATCCGACAGCGAAATCGCCTTTTCAATCAGGTTTAAAGTCCCTTTTTCGTAAGTTTGAATCAAAATGGTTGTTGCATCTGGTGTAGAAATGTTTGCCAATGATTTCAAAGGTGTAGGCGTACCGTAGTATTCGACCATTACCTTATCAAGTATGCTCGCATTCGCACGACCAGTACGAATCGTATTAAAATCCCGTTGCGTAGCTTCAACGGTCTTTTGCATATTACTCTCAACTTCAACTAATTTCACAAGAACCTCCCACAAGCGTGCCGATCGATTCTCCCATGACTGCGCGGTAGATGTTACCCCTAACAGTTAGGTCAAAGACGAGAATCGGGATATTATTCTCCTTACATAAGGCTATCGCGGTACTGTCCATTACCCGCAAATCTTTTGCCAAAACATGACTATAAGTTAAAGTATTGTAACGTCTAGCGTCGGGCACTTTCATCGGGTCAGCGTCATAGATACCGTCTACTTTGGTAGCTTTAAAAATCACTTCGGCTTCGATTTCGGCAGCGCGTAAAGCCGCAGCCGTATCGGTCGTGAAGAAGGGATTACCTGAACCAGCACCAAAAATAACCACCCGTCCTTTTTCAAGATGACGGATGGCTCGACGACGAATATAGGGTTCGGCTAACTCTTGCATGTCGATCGCAGTTTGTACCCGCGTCTCAATGCCGATTCGTTCTAAAGAATCTTGCAGGGTCATAGCATTCATAACTGTAGCAAGCATACCGATATAGTCAGCGGTTGCCCTGTCCATCCCCGCCGACGCTGCTTTCACGCCTCGAAAAATATTACCACCGCCGACGACGATAGCGATTTGAACACCTGTGGCCACTACTTCTGCTATCTCTTGTCCTATCTCCTTGACCACTTCGGGGTCAATTCCATAGCCCATGTTGCCCATTAAGGCTTCACCGCTCAGTTTAAGTAAAACCCGTCGGTAATGTGTACCCATGAAGTTAAGTTTTAGCGATTATGAAAAAGTTGCAATTTCCTCCAATTTAAGATAGCAGTACCGCGACAATCTGTCTCTACTTCAGCCAAATCAAGTTTGAAGTAGGCAGTAGGCAGTAGGCAGTAGGCAGTAGGCAGTAGAGAGAGTGGGGAGGTAGCAGAGGAAGAAAATACTTATTAACACAAGAACTCCCTTCTAATTTCGCCACACAAAAGCAGTACCAGCGGCTTTGGTTTCTGTAATTGCTATTTCCTCAAACCTTAATAGTGAGAAGATAGCATTTCTCAAATACTCTGTTTGCACTGCTTCTGGTTTGTGAGGGTTATCGTCAATTTGCCCTCTATACCGCACAACTCCATTTTTATCGATTAAAAAAGCCATTGGTGTAATACTCGCACCAAAACTGCGAGTTACATCTTGCGTCGAATCCCATAGGTAGGGAAAATTTAATTCGTGTTGCGACGCAAATGCTTTCATGCTGTCAAAGCTTTGCATTAAATCTCGATTGGCATCGCTGCCATTCAAACCAATTAATGTAAAGCCTTGAGGGGCAAATTCCTTTTGAATGCGTTTCAATCGTTTAAGATACATTCCGACGTAAGGGCAGTGGTTGCACATCGAAATGACGCCGACTGCACGGAACATTTCTAGGTAGCGGCTGAGATGGTGTACTTGCCCGTCAATTCCGGGCAGTTCAAAATCTGGTGCGTAGCTTCCTATCGGAGTATCAATTGTTTCTAGCGTTTTCATCTTCCCCTGGCTTGAAGGAACTAGGAACAAAAAATCTGGTCAAATTCAGCGTCACTTGACTGCATCGAACCACTTTTTAGCTTAATGTTTAATATCCAACCATCTTATGAACTTACCAGACTACCGTAAATTGTGAAACTACTGAATTCAGTCGCTTGTAATATTGCATAACCTCATCCCCGATAACACTTATAATTTTCGTCCTGTAGAGCTTCGAGTTGCGATGAAGTGAAATATAGATAATTAATAATTTACTTAATATTTAATATTTCCCGTAATAATACTGGTTTTATAATCAAATAAAGATACTCTAATACTTCAATAGAGCTTTCACTAATCGCTAACTAGTTATATATAGCTGTCCTATTCGATTATTGAAATATAGGTATGGTAAGCTCCTTCGCTTATAGTAACGCGCCGAGACATTGCGGGGGTACTGCATTAGCTACCAAGAGCGCTAACACATCCTCAAAACACTTAATTTTCTAAGTGCAAAGCGTAGGCTATGGCAACAATAATCAAATAGGATTTCTATATAGCTGAATTTTTATATGTATTGTTTTTGTGATGAAAATCACATATCGTAGACCAAAAGAATTTGTTAATAAATTAACTTTTGTAGTATGAGGGTTTTGCCGTCTAGCGTGCAACAGATTACTTTAGACGCTGCATGAGTGTATTTTGCAAAAACAAAATGATTTAGTCGGATGGCTACGGTTATATTTAAATTAAAGTTTGTGTCAAGATTGCAAATACCTGGTTTGCTATACATAGAATTGGGGCGTTAATTTGCCAAAATTAACAAATATATAACTGTAATCGATACGGCAATATTTGCGCTTTCGTTAACTTATATCAATAAAATTTATATTTCATGACTATATCTACTTCTACGTCTCATAAACTCTCTTCAGCGCAAATATGGATTTGGCGAGGTTTCCCAATCTGCTATCAAACCCAAGGTAGCATGGGACCTGCGGTTGTTCTCGTGCATGGCTTTGGCGCATCGTGGCAGCATTGGCGGAAAAATATTCCGGTGCTAGCAGAAAATTGTCGCGTATTTGCAATTGATTTGATTGGGTTTGGTGGTTCTGCAAAGCCAAAACCCAATGATGAAATTGCCTACACTTTTGAAACTTGGGGACAACAAATCGGTGATTTTTGCCGTGAAGTAGTTGGAGAATCTGCTTTTTTAGTTGGAAATTCTGTTGGCTGTATTGTCGCAATGCAGGCGGCAATTGATAATCCGGATGTTGTACGCGGATTGGCTTTACTTAACTGTTCGTTGCGATTATTGCACGACCGCAAACGGGCTGCACTGCCTTGGTATCGTCGTATGGGTACGCCATTATTGCAGCGCGTATTAGCAGTTCAAGGTGTAGGAAGTTTCTTTTTCAACCAAATTGCCAAACCGAAAACAGTCCGCAAAATTTTGTTACAAGCTTACGTAAATGAGTCGGCTGTCAGCGACGAGTTGGTTGATATTTTGATGTCACCTGCAAGCGACCCCGGTGCGGTTGCGGTGTTTTTGGCTTTTACAGCTTATTCAAGCGGACCTTTGCCAGAGGACTTGCTGCCGCATTTACCCTGTCCGGCAATAATTTTATGGGGTGCGGCAGACCCTTGGGAACCAATCGAATTGGGACGAGAATTAGCTAATTATCCACAGGTGTTAAAGTTTATACCGCTCGAAGGTGTCGGTCATTGTCCTCAAGATGAAGCACCTGAAATCGTTAACCCGATTTTACAAGATTGGATTAACGAGCGATACTCCCGTGGGTGAGTGGCGTAAACGCCATCGCACTTTAAGGGTAATGAATAAAATTTGTCCTAATATCCGTTACCCCAATCAGTAATTAAAAAAATAATTCCCTGATTCCCACGCTGCCGATTTCTATCGCTAACGCTGCCAACAGAAACCCCAAAAGCTGCGTAATAATTACTTCTCCTTCAGCACCAATCCATTTATCAATATTATTTGCCAACCGTAAAAGCAACCAAGTGACAAACATTGCCGCCATGATTCCGACAATTACACTTAGGTGAGGACTTGGAGATTCGGACATTAATAACATTACCGTTGTCAGCGTTCCGGGTCCTGCTAGCAGCGGTAAAGCTAGCGGGGTAATTGCCACATCCCGCTCTTGGTCGATTACTGGTGTCTCTAAATCGCCTCGAAGCATCTGTAGCGCAATTAACAACAGTAACAAACCGCCTGCAACTCGTAATGATGCAAAGCTGACATCTAAGTAACTTAAAATAAATTTACCACCGAAAGCAAATAGTAAAAGAACTGCGATCGCAACCAAAATCGCTTTATTAATCACTTTATTTCGTTGGTCAGCTTCCATCCCCTTGGTCAGCACTAGTAAGATGGGAATATTCCCAACTGCATCCGCAAGCACAAACACCGCAACAAAAGTTTTAATCAGAATTGACGTATCCACGAAGCATTCCAGTTTTAATAGAGCCTTTGTTACAAAGCTAGCTTAAATTGGGAGTGACAGGGAGTAGGAAGTAGGGAGTAGGGAGTTAAGAGTTAGGAGTTAGGAGTTAGGAGTTAGGAGTTAGGAGTTAGGAGTTAGGAGTTAGGAGTTGATAATTACCACTGACACCTGACTTTTAATTTTTAACTCTTAACTAAAAACCAATGATAATAGTTTGATAATCTACCCTGCATTACTCGACTGTTCGTTTTTGAATTTATGAAGTCTTATTTAGCCGCCGCTATTCAAATGACCAGTGTGCCCGATGTACAAAAAAACTTGGCACAGGCAGAAGAATTTATTGACTTGGCTGTTCGTCAAGGTGCTGAATTGGTAGGTTTACCGGAAAACTTTGCCTTTATGGGCGAAGAAAGTCAAAAACTTGCACTTGCACAAGATATTGCTAGCGAAACCGAAAATTTCTTAAAAATGATGGCGCAACGCTATCAAATCGCTATCCTTGGCGGCGGCTTCCCTGTTCCTAGTGACTCTGGTAAAGTCTACAACACTGCTTTACTCATTGACTCTGGTGGGCACGAACTTAGCCGTTACCGTAAAGTCCATTTGTTTGATGTTAACGTCCCCGACGGCAACACCTACCGCGAGTCGAGTACTGTTATGGCAGGTGACGAACTCCCCGATATTTGTTCGACCGAAAAACTCGGAAATATAGGGCTTTCGGTGTGTTATGATGTGCGCTTTCCGGAACTATACCGTTATTTGTCGCATCAGGGTGCAGATGTTTTATTTGTTCCCGCTGCTTTTACAGCTTTTACTGGTAAAGACCATTGGCAGGTTTTATTGCAAGCCCGTGCCATTGAAAATACCTGTTATATTATCGCCCCTGCCCAAACCGGAATCAATTATGCCCGCCGTCAAACTCACGGACACGCGATGATTATCGACCCTTGGGGTGTGATTTTAGCCGATGCTGGCGAGCAACCTGGTATTGCGATCGCTGAAATTAGCCCCGGACGACTCGAACAAGTCCGTCGCCAAATGCCTAGCCTTCAACACCGCGTATTTGTTTAATAGCTAGTAGTTAACGCTGATAAGAGAAAGAACCCCGGCTTCGTAAAAGTTGTCGGGGTTCTAATTTTGTCAAATATTTATATATAACTCAAATCCCAACTACTATATCTTAATTGTTAGCCACTAACAATTAACAAACAACTCCTAACCATCAACTATAAAGCAACTTAAAAAATTTGGAAACTTTTGCACTTTCTTGATACTTTTTAGTAAAAATAGAAGCGTTGAAACCAAAATGATTGCAGAAGGTACGACCAATTGAAGTCTCGACTTATAGTCTTTTTTCTAACTGCAACTCAGTGCTTTATTGCTGGTTGTAATCCACGCGACATCCCTCAAAGACGAGAACCGCAAGATACATTTCCTCCAGAACAACAGCCCCTGTCAACCCCGACAAGAGGTGACACCGAACGCGACGGAGGAAACGACACCGACCGCAACAGAGATAGCGATATCGACCGCAACAGAGATAGCGATATCGACCGCAATAGAGATAGCGACATCGACCGCAATGGGAATAGCGAAAGAGGAAGCAATACAGAACGCGACAGAGGAGGTGAAAGTATAAGACAAAAAAAGTCCCATGCCAACAATACAGAAATCAATCGGGTGCATGTGACAACACATGAAATGGCAATTCGCTTATCTCAAGCAAATGTTTCAGCGGGAAAAGTCGAATTTGTAGTTACGAATGCAAGTAAAAATCCGCACGAAATGGCTATTATTAAGACCGACCTTGCTGTTAACAAACTACCTCTAACTCAAAATGCTTTAGATAAACTTAAAACAGGTCAACCAGCCCAATATGGTAGTCAAAAGATAGGTGAAATTAACACTGATGAACTTAGAAGTGGTGCAACTAAACTACTTACTCTTAATCTAAAACCAGGCACATACCTTATCGTTTCTAATCGACCTGGATTTCAAGCTGCAATGAAAATGCTCGCAGTAAAGTAGCACTTAAGTGATTCTTTGTTTAACCTTTCTTTTGTTTTAACTTGCAATAAATAGAGTATAAACTAAAGCTTTATATATCAGAGTAATTACGGGATAATCCGCAAATTATCTGAAAAGGAAGTATGACGTTAACTCCTAAAAATTGCATTTATAACAACAATCTCGATTTCTGTCTTCATAAATACCATCGCATCATTGCTACATTTTCCTTAGCAATGATGCATTTGTGTTTTTTATTACCAATATTTGCTCAAGTTGCAGTTGGAGAATCTCCGTCATCTGCTAATTGTAGCGATGTTAAACTCCCAGGAATTTCGCATTTGGTTAGCAGTTCTCAACAAGTCTCAACTTGGCTTTTAGAACCGCGCATCGGCATTTCAGATATCATTGAGGCATTTATCCCGCAGTCGTTTATAAAAATAATTAGATTTTTAACTAGTGTTGCACCACATTAATTTTGAGGGGCTGCAAGATCCCCGACTTCTTAAAGAAGTCGGGGATCTGACACCTGCGACATGTCAAAATTAATGAAACAGACTAACAGTAGTCTATGTCAAAAGTTCTGTAGCAACCCGCAGGGTGGGGGATTCTGTCCTCTGTTACTTGTCAAAATTAATGACATGACATTGACTACTAGTTTATATTGTAGATTGGGTGCTTTTTTACTATTTGAATTTGTTACATAAAACAATTTGAAAAAACAATACGACAGTCGTAGGGGCACAGCAATGCTGTGCCCCTACTATGTGTTGCAATCATTAATTGAAGTATAATTAAATTTTAAGCAATTATTAAACAATTGTTGGTGCTTTCCATAATTTTCACATAAACTACTAAAGTTAAAGTATAAGAAAAGACTTTAAAAGGCAAATTTGTAGTTAGAGAAATAACCTTATTCAGAACGACAACGTGAGGTATCCAGCTACGTTCAAATATTAGCTGGGTTAAAATTTGAGAAGGAATTTATTCGGCGAATGTTTCGGGAGGGTATGATGCGCGAATCAGTAATTTATCAGGATATTCTTCAAGAAGGTCGCCAAGAAGGTCGCCAAGAGGGCAGGTTAGAAGAAGCGCGATCGCTTATTCTTCGACTATTGACTCGTCAAGTTGGCACTTTACCCTCGCCCCTACAACTACGGTTCGATACACTTTCAGTTAATGAGTTAGAAGCCTTGGGGGAAGCTTTACTCGACTTTACACAGCTGATAGATTTAGAATCGTGGTTTGATAATCAGTTTTAAAAGCACGGTTAAGGCTTTTTCAATCAAAACAAAAACCGAGGAACTTAAACGCACCTCGGTTCGGTCATATACATAACAGTTAAGCTGCTAGGGTACTTCGATATCGGCGTACTCTTCTTAAATAACTATACTTTTGCAGCAGCCTTAGTTACGGCAGCAAGTTCGCCTTTGGTATACTTAGCAGCGAAATCATCTAACGACTGTTGCTTGATTTTGCTTGCGTTACCAGCAGTCCAAAATTGTTGATAGCGTTCTGTACAAACTTTTTGCATGTACTTGATGGAAGGCTTGAGGAAGTGACGGGGGTCAAATTCTTTTGTATCTTTAGCCAACGCTTCGCGTACAGCAGCGGTGATTGCCAAGCGGTTGTCGGTGTCAATATTTACCTTACGTACACCGCACTTGATGCCTTTTTGAATTTCTTCAACAGGTACACCGTAGGTTTCGGGGATTGCACCACCATACTGGTTAATCAACGCAATTAAATCTTCAGGTACTGAAGAGGAACCGTGCATTACCAAGTGGGTATTGGGCAAGCGACGGTGAATTTCTTCGATGCGGCTGATAGCCAAAATTTCACCAGTCGGTTTGCGAGTAAACTTATAAGCACCGTGGCTGGTACCGATAGCTACTGCCAAAGCATCAACTTGAGTTTGTTCGACGAATTGTACTGCTTCGTCGGGGTCGGTCAAAAGTTGGGAATGGTCGAGTTTGCCTTCAAAACCGTGTCCGTCTTCAGCTTCACCCATGCCTGTTTCCAACGAACCCAAGCAACCGAGTTCACCTTCAACGCTAACACCTAGCGCGTGAGCTACTTTCACAACTTCGCGGGTAACTTCAACGTTATACTCAAAGGTTGCCGGAGATTTGGCATCAGCTTGTAGCGAACCATCCATCATGACGCTGGTAAAGCCGTTTTTCATTGCTGAGTAGCAAGTTGCAGGCTCATTACCGTGGTCTTGGTGCATGGCAATGGGAAGATGAGGGTAGGTTTCTGCCGCTGCCAAAATCAAATGGCGGAGGAAGTTTTCACCTGCATACTTACGAGCGCCACGAGAAGCTTGTAAAATTACGGGGCTATCTGTTTCTTGGGCAGCCTGCATAATGGCTTGAATCTGCTCCAAGTTGTTAACGTTGAAAGCTGGGATGCCGTAACCGTTTTCAGCAGCATGATCTAACATTAGCCGCAATGGTACGAGCGCCATAGATAGTCCTCCTAGTGTGGTGTAAGCTAGTATCGAGATAAGCGCCAATTATAGTCGCGCTAATCTTAAGAGTTTTTTCAACTTATAGGAAATTATAACTAGTCATGGGTGCTTATGTTGAAAAAGTTTACCTTTCAAAAGGAGTATTGAATTTCAATGCAAACTACATAAAATGTGTCGGATGTCAATTGTTTTATTAGTTAATTAATCTGACACAAGATTGAAAAGTGAGTTGATGATTTACGCGATCGCTAAAACAATTAGCACCGTATTCCTTGTGTCCTCTAGTGCAGCATCGCACAAAGAACAGGTTACTAGTTACTTGTTTGAATGCAATTGGAAATAATAAGGCAATAATTAAATATTATGAGTTAATGACAATTCAAATTCTGTAACTCATAAGCTCTTATTGACTGTTTTTCTTTTTCTATATCAACTGTGAAGGTTAGAATCCGGGTAATTTTTACGAAACTTGGATTCTTGTCCCTCTCAAAGAAATCCGAATTATTGTTTCTATAATAATCTATGGGTCGCCCGGGACTCGAACCCGGAACAAATCGGTTAAAAGCCGAGTACTCTACCATTGAGTTAGCGACCCCTGTGTGTTTGCTGTAAATTTATTTTTCCAAGCCTTAATAAGTTTACACAAACAGCTATAGTTTTGTAAAGGGGTTTCTAAAAGAAATTTGCAGTCAGTTTAATTGAGGTGGCGTAACTAGCGTTACTTTCAAGTACGGTAAGGTTTTCACCCGTGTTTATGGCATTACGACCAGCACTCCAAGGTTCTAAGCAATAAAAGTCTTTGCCTTTGACCGTCCAAAATACTAAGGTTGAGAATGCATCATCGTATTCTAGGGTTAATTTTAGCTTGCGCGAGCTATCCGTCACACTCGCCTTGGTTGCACTAAGTTGCCCAAATGCTGCGTCGATTTCCTCTTGGTTTAAATCAAAGCTACCATTGTAGGCATTAACTTGTTTAGTTTTGTTATCAAAGTATTCGCGTGAAGGAATTTCAAATTCTAACTTGGTTTTATCTTGTACCGCGAAGTAAGGATGAAACCCAAACGAAAACGGCATTGGTGTTGATGAAGCGTTATGGTAATATTGCCGAACTTCTAATGTGTTGCCTTTGAGTTCGTAGCTAAAAGTGACATCAAAATCAAAGGGGTATACAGCATGGGTTTGTTCGTTACTAACCAGACGGACTTTTAAAAATGTACTATTTTCTGCTTGTACTTCCTCGATTTGCCAAGGCAAATCGCGGGCGAAACCGTGTTGTTTGAGTGTATACTGCTTGCCGTTAGCTGTATAAGTATTGTCCGGTAAGTTACCGCAGATGGGGAACAATATCGGATTCCCACCGCGCACGCTTAATTCGGGATTGGTATATCTTTCTTCATCCAAATAGAAAATCTCTTTTCCATCCACGCGCCATTTGGTAATGATACCACCGCGTTCGGGTACGACTTCGATTTGGGAGTTAGCGCTTTCGTCGGTAAGAACGTAAGTTTTGTATTGGTCTTGTTTGAGGGAGATGGTAGACATAATTTAAGAGGGAGTAGGGAGTAGGGAGTAGGAAGTGAGGAGTGAGGAGTGAGGAGTGAGGAGTGAGGAGTGGGGAAAGGGATTAAGAACTAACAACGCTAATCTTACAAGATAATCTCGTTCTTAAAGTTTCCCCGGCTATAAAAACATTAATCTACCCCCTAACCTCCAACTCCCCCCTACTCCCTACTCCCTACTCCCTAAATTTACTCATCTTCAGCAAAAATAAAGCGATACAACTCGTTGGGGTCGGGTTCGGGGCTGCTTTCAGCAAATTTTACCGATTCTTCCACTTCTAGCTGTATCTTCTTATCTATAGCTTTGATTTCTTCTTCACTAGCCAAGTTCATCTCAATTAATTGACCTGCTAGTTTCTTGATGGGGTCGCGGGCAAACCAAAAGTCTTTTTCTTCTTTGCTGCGTAACTCGTCGGGGTCTGCTAATGAGTGTCCTCGGAAGCGATAAGTTAATGCTTCGATTAAAGTGGGTCCTTCTCCCGCACGGGCACGACGCACCGCTTCTTTACCAACGGCATATACTGCTAGTACATCCATACCATCAACTTCTACGCCTGCCATGTTAAAGACACTGGCTTTTTTGTAGATTTCCGGGTCGGATGTAGCACGTTCGTGTGCCATACCAATTGCCCATTTGTTGTTTTCAACGACGAAGAGGATAGGCAACTTCCATAAAGCAGCCATATTCAACGTCTCGAAAAATTGACCGTTATTGGTAGCACCATCGCCAAAAAAGCAAGCGGTTACTTGGTCGGCACTGATATCACCCATAACTTCGCGGCGATATTTACTTTGGAATGCTGCGCCGGCGGCAACGGGAATACCTTCGGCAATAAAGGCATATCCACCGAGCATCCGATGTTCGGCAGAGAACATGTGCATCGAACCACCGCGTCCTTTGCTGCAACCTGTGGCTTTACCAAATAGTTCTGCCATGACTTCGTTAGCTGGGACTCCCGCACTTAAAGCATGAACGTGGTCGCGGTAGGTGCTGCTAACATAGTCTTCTCCCGGTCGCATCGCTTTAATAACGCCGGATGAAACGGCTTCTTGACCGTTGTAGAGGTGGACGAAGCCGAACATTTTGCCTCGGTAGTACATTTCGGCGCACTTGTCTTCAAAAGTACGTCCTAATACCATATCTTCGTACAACATCAAACCTTCTTGCTTAGTAATTCCAAGCGAAGCGGCATCAAATTTAGGTAAAGTGCGTTCTTGAACCATTATTTTTTGGATATCCCCGTAGTCAGATTTAAAGTTACCATACTTAGATAATTTAGATATATTGCGATTACATCAGAATTTAGGAGACAGAAGTTGTCAGAAAAAATGCTTTATATATGGCTTTTAGACTTCAGCACTGTACTTCATCTACGATACTACCGCTGTAGATTTTCACTACTAGCTTTCCGCTACAGAACGAAGTCCCTATGCTAACAAGTCGAGGTAACTTGCTAATAACTGCCATTTTCCACTATTGAAGCAATGATGTTAACAGTGCAGGTGACTATAGATTATCAATTAGAATAGCAAGATTCTGCATGTTCATTAACAATTTCCGAAAACGTTCTTTTCGCTTAAAACTCTTATACTGCGCTAAGTAATTGTAACTAGATTCGCATCGCCATCTAATTTTGTCTGCTTGCTAGTAGCATTAAATAGCAATTGCGGTGTATAATTCATCGCACAGCTGGGAATGTCCCTCTTAACTAAATGCAGGAATAGTTAAGCAATACTTCCCTTAAACTAATAGTTCCTGCGATTACACCAACTCCTACTTTTCCTGCTTTATTAGGTTAAGGCTGTACTACAAACGCTACAGCTACTTAAAAACAGGAATTATGCAATAATGTATCGCCGCTAGTAGTAATTCTTGCGGCTTTAGTTGAAGTTAGCTTTTATTTCGCTTCTTCTAAAGTGAACTTAAGTTGTGACAACTAGCTATTATTACATGGTTTTACATGCGATTATTGCTCTAGACGAAATATTAAAGGACGCGCGGCAGGGGAAGTAGACTGTGCGAATACCGCTAGATTACTACCGAATTTTGGGACTTCCGTTAGCGGCAAGTGAGGATCAATTGCGGCAAGCGTACAGCGATCGCATTGTACAGCTGCCTCGACGCGAGTACTCTACTGCTGCGATCGCGTCTCGGAAACAACTTATTGAAGAAGCTTACGTGGTTTTATCAGATCCGAAAGAACGCAACGAATACGATCGAATTTATGTAGCACACGCTTATAACCCCGATAGCGCTAATGCCGCTGTCGCGGTTGAAGATCGGGTTGCTGTTACTAATGATATCGAAACTCAATCCTTAAGTATAGAAATTAACCAAAACGAATTGGTTGGTGCTTTACTAATTTTACAAGAGTTAGGCGAATACGAGCAAGTACTAAAATTAGGTCGTCCGTACTTAGTTAATAAAAGTCAGCCTGGAAGTAACAAATTTAGCAATTCGACAGAGATAGAACTTGATGCTATTGCTGCCGAACGTCCTGATGTTGTTCTCACAGTTGCTCTAGCTTGTCTCGAACTCGGTCGGGAACAATGGCAACAAGGGCACTACGAAAATGCCGCCATTTCCCTCGAAACTGGCGAAGAACTTTTGGCACGCGAAGGTATGTTTCCGAGCGTTCGGGCAGAAATCGAAGCTGATTTATACCGTTTGCGACCCTATCGCATCCTCGAACTGCTTGCACTACCTGAAGAAAAAATCACATCGAGAAAACAAGGGTTACAATTATTACAAGAAATCCTCGAAGACCGAAGTGGTATTGATGGTTCGGGTGATGACCGATCGGGGTTGAGTATTGATGACTTTCTGCGCTTTATCCAGCAATTACGTCATTATCTCACTGTTACCGAACAACACAAACTATTTGAAGCCGAAAGCAAACGTCCCTCCGCTGTCGCTACATATTTAGCTGTCTATGCTTTGATAGCACGCGGATTTACCCAACGTCAACCAGCTTTGATTCGTCAAGCCAAGCAAATGCTAACGAAACTGGGTAAACGTCAAGATGTCCACCTCGAACAATCGTTGTGTGCTTTACTTTTGGGGCAAACTGACGAAGCAACTCGTGCTTTAGAACTTAGCCAAGAATACGAAGCTTTAGCTTTTATCCGCGAAAACTCCCACAGTTCACCCGACCTCCTACCCGGTCTGTGTTTATACGGGGAAAATTGGTTACAAAACGAAGTTTTTCCACACTTTTGCGATTTAGCGACCCAACCTGCTTTACTCAAAGACTATTTTGCTGATGAGCAGGTACAAGCATATTTAGAAGCTTTGCCTGCTTCTGAAAATACAAGCACTGACTCGACTCCAATCAACCAAAAGTCTTATCAAAATCCCCAAACTCCAAATCCTCACCGCAGTAACTCAAGTGCTTCTCAACTAAATGACTATGTAGACCTGACGAAGCAAGGGGTATTAGAAACCCCGACTCCAAATCTCCGCGAATATTCCAACTTTGCACCACCTAGCCACAACACCACACCAAAAACTGCATCTCGAAATGGTCACAAAAAAACATATGAAACAGTAGCATCTGGTGCAGGTCGTATGGATACGAACCAAAGCTTGAATGGTTCGACAAATCCAGGTGGAATTGCCCAAAGACGAAAGCGACGTAAACCTCAATTACCGGTTTCCCCACGCACTATAGACCAGCATCGTCCGACACGAAGACGGCGACGCACTTCACAGTCAAAAATTCGCTCTTTTCTGAAAGTTCTAGCAATACTTGCTGGTATATTCGTCTTTTGGTTAGCAGTTAGTACTACTTTTGGTTTCCTAAAAAATCTCTTTTCACCTGCACCCGGACTGAAAGGGGAACAATTATTGATACAACTCGATCGCCCGGTGGTTAAGATCCCCGATTCGAGCGATCGCTTGCAATTTGCACCAGGACTGTTAACAAAAGAAACGGCTACGGGATTAATTCAAGCATGGTTATCGGCAAAAGCTGTTGCTTTAGGACCGACTTATGAAGTTGATAGTTTAAATCGAGTTCTAACAGGTTCGGCACTATCGTATTGGCGTTCCATTGTTTTACAAGTAAAATCCGATGGTCGGTATCGAAAGTACGAACATACAATTTCAGATGTGTTGATTGATACTGAAGACTCCGATGGAGACCACGCATCGGTAGAGGCATCGGTGGCGGAAAAAACAGTTTATTACGAGAAAGAGCGAGCATTGAAAATAGTTAACGATAAAGTCCGAGTTAGGTATGAATTTGTTCGGGTTGATGGAGCATGGCGGATTCGAGATATCTCTCTCCTGAATAAAATTAGCTGAATTTTGAGACATAAATCGACTAAGTTGTTAGTGGTCAGTGGTCGGTGGTTAGTGGTTGGCTTTTGATTATTACCCTTACCCCTTACCGCTTCCCCTTAACGAAGGTTCGATTATGTATGATTGATACTCTATTCCAAGCTTATACACCCCTAATTATTTGGACGGGGCTAGGGCTATTAATATTTCGTTTCTTACCTCAGTGGTTTCCGAAAATACTAGGTCGCGCTCTTTACTGGGTTGGAGTGCCACTCGAATTAATTGCTTTAGCTCGGCAAAATAACTCGGCAGAATATCAAAATATAGTTAGCTCGTCATTTTTAGCGCCAGTAATTACAGTCGGGGTATTAGCTATTGGGTTATTGGTAGCAGTGTTCGTTTTATGGGGATGGAAGCGATTTTTTGGCGACAATACGCTGCACGTAGCGAAGGAACAGGGGTTAGGAGTAGGGAATACGTTAACTAATACCCCTCAATTATCTCAATCAATCTTCGCAACAGGCTTAAGCCGTACTAGCGAGGGTAGTTTTTTGTTGGCTGCGGTGTTGGGAAATACAGGTTTTGTCGGACTTGCGATCGCACCGAATTTGGTCGATACCAATGGATTAAATTTTGCTGTGCTATTCAGTATTACCCACAATGTTATTGGTCCCTATGGCTTGGGAGTTTTAATTTCCAGCTACTTTAGTCATACAAAATCGCAAAATCGCTGGTGGGTGCAACTGCGGGATATTTTAACTGTTCCACCGTTGTGGGCATTTATAATCGGCACTTTGACAATTACAGTCGAGTTACCCGAAGCGATAGAGTCCGGACTCCAACAGTCGGTTAGTATCGTTATTGCTTGTGCTTTTTTACTCACAGGCATTCGCCTCGCACAACTCAAAGGCTGGAGTAGTTTCAAGCTTGCGATCGCACCTGCAATTATCAGAGTTTTTGCGATCCCTTTACTCGTTGGTGTAACAATGAGCTTGTTATTCAATCTATCAAGTTCGCAACGCTTGGCAATGGTCTTAATGTCGGGAATGCCCTCGGCTTTCGCCGGTCTAATTTTGGCAGAAGAATATGACCTCGACCGTAATTTAATTGCTAGCAGTATTTTCCTTTCCACAATACTCTTACTCTTCGTACTTCCTTTGTGGGTTGTGATATTTGGGTGACATTCCTAAATCCCGAAGCGA
>CAXTCQ010000038.1:0-40533 GCA_964242965.1 uncultured Calothrix sp.
ACTCCTAACTCCTAACTCCTAACTCCTAACTCCTAACTCCTAACTCCCTACTCCCCCACTCTTTATTACCGATTCGAGATGGTGGTAGTCCCCAATATTGGATACGTTGTTGTAACCAGCCTGTTTCTAAATATTTCGCTAGAGCATTATCTATTTTCCTTCGCAATTCGTCGCGCTGTAAACCTTTGGCTATAACTACGCATAAGGGTTCGGTGGATAGTTTGATGTCCAAAAGTCGGTATTGGGGATATTCTTGCACCCAACCGCTTAAAATGGTTGCGTCGGCTGCAAAGGCTTCTATTTTATTCGCTTCTAGTTGGTTTAGCGCTTCTTGGTAGGAATTTACTGCTGCCAATTTTGCATTAGGTATAAAATATTTAATTCTGGCTATTGTGCTGGAACCTTGCAATAGAGCAATTGTCCGATTTTTAAAGTCTTCTAACCGCTGTAATGATGTGTTTTTAGTTACTAAAACAGCACTATCTAAATAGTATGGAATACTAAAATTGACCAAACGAGCGCGGGATTTGGTTGCTGTAACTCTAGCAATGGCTAAGTCTACTTTATTGTCGAGGACTTGAGGAATGCGATCGCTATTTTTAACGATTTGAAATTTAACAGCTTTTGCTTCGCCAAGCAAGTCTTGGGCAAGACGTTGAGCTATATCGATTTCCAAACCTTGTAAATTGCCGTTTGCGTCGCGGAATGCGAGGGGACGTGTATTGTCCTTCACGGCAATTTTAATATAACCGCGTTCCTGAATCGCCGAAAGCTCGCTAGCCAAACTGGGTAAAGGAAACAGTAAAAGACAAAAGGTTAAAGTGAGAAGCGAAATAGCAATTTGAATCCGCGTGTAACCCATAAGAAGAGGGGGGAGTAGGGAGTAGAGAGTAGGGAGTTAAAAGTTAAGAGTTAAGAGTTAAGAGTTAAGAGTTCTTATGTTAAGAGGCGCGAAGTTTAATTATCTTCCTCTACTTCCCCCATACCTACTCCCTACTCCCTACTCCCTAATCCCTCCCTACTCACTAAACTCCAGTTACTTGACTTGCCATTTCGGCAACTTTGGCAAAACCATTTGGGTCGAGGACTGCCAATTGTGCCAACATTTTGCGGTTAAGTTCGATGTTCGCTTTTTTGAGGTTGCCCATCAGTTTGCTGTAGCTCATTCCATGCATACGTGCTGCTGCGTTGATACGAGCAATCCATAAGCGACGAAAATCGCGCTTTTTCTTTTTGCGATCGCGGTATGCACTACGAAGTGCTTTCATGACCTGTTGGTTTGCAGTCCGAAACAGGGTTGAGTGCGAACCGCGAAAACCCTTCGCTAGTTTGAGAATTTTTTTGCGGCGTTTGCGTGCTACATTACCGCGTTTTACCCGTGTCATATCTTAAATTATCCTGAGAATTTTGAGGGGTGATTACAACTTGAAAAACTAGAACCTGAGTAGAATCAGAAAGTTACAAATAAGGTAGCATTCCGCGCACGTTTTCTTCGTCGCATTCGTTAACTACTGCCATTTTCCTCAGACCGCGCTTCTTATTCGAGGATTTATGTTCTAGAAGGTGATTTCCGAAAGCTTTACGACGGACGATTTTTCCGCTACCTGTAGCGCGAAATCGCTTTGCTGCTGCTTTGCGTGTTTTTAGTTTTGGCATGGACGTTAGGCTTTAATTCGACACAATCTAATATACTACTACTTTTAAAGGAGAGGGGGAAGGGGTTAGGGAGTTAAGAGTTAAAAGATGTAGTAGGGTGTGGAGGGAGTATAGGGAAAAAAACTCCTAACTCCTAACTCCTAACTCCCAGAATAAGTTAAATTATTTATGTTTAGTTAACTCTAACTCTTGCTTTCCGACACTATCTAAAGGTATAAATGTTGCAAGCTAGATGCGATCGCTCAACCGATACTCCTCCTAAACAGAGCGGTAAACCTTAAGTGTTGACTGAATTGCCACGTAAGTAAGATTTTTACATGAGTGAATTATTTTTTACTTACTAAAAATTCTGTTTAAACATTTTTAGTCATCTATTCTTTAGGGTAATGTCAGATACACAGCAGTTCCAGTATCAATCAGGAGGGGAAATCGCTTCGTGCGACTCTCAAGCGCGTTTAGAAGTTGCGCTACAAGCTGCGAAGCTGGGAATGTGGGATTTTGATTTGGTTACGGGTAAAGCTTTTTGCTCGGATGAATGCTTGTCAATCTTGGGTCTACGGCTCGAAGATGCGGATGTAATTGAGGAAACATTTCTTAATAATCTATATCCTGAAGATTGCGATCGCGTTGTTCAAGCTGCAAGAAATGCGGTTCGTGAAAAAAAAGATTACGATATCGAATATCGCATTATTTGGCAAGATGGTAGCGTTCATTGGGTTACAGCTAAGGCTACTATGGTTGACGATGCGAACGGCCAACCGCTGCGGATGTTGGGAACGGTAGAGGATATTACTGCACGCAAAGAGGTAGAACAAACATTACGTGACAGTCAAGCACAACTCCATTTAGCGTTAGAAGCTGCACGCATGGGGACTTGGGATTTTGATTTTCTGACGTTGAAGGGACATTGTTCGCATCAATTACAAGGGATTTTTGATGTTAAAGCCGAACATAGTTATGAAGATTGGTTAAATAATGTTTATTGTCAAGACCGCGATCGCATTAAGGAATCTGTTAAAAATGCGATTGAGGAAAATAGCGAGTATTGTGTTCAGTATCGCATCGAACGTGCGTCGGGTGAATTTTACTGGTTAGAAAGTCGAGGTCGTATCGAACGCGATGCAACTGGAAAACCTGTGCGGATGATTGGTATTGCAGCCGATATTACCACGCGCAAGGTTGTTGAAGTTGAACGCGAGCAAGCAAGGACGGAAGCTGAGACTGCTAACCGGATTAAAGACCAATTCCTCGCTGTACTTTCCCATGAAATTCGCTCTCCCCTAAATCCGATTTTGGGTTGGGCAAAGTTACTCAAAAGCAGTAAGTTGGATGCAGCAGCTACTACTCGCGCTTTGGATGCAATCGAACGTAATGCGAAGTTACAATCACGATTAATTGATGATTTATTGGATGTATCGCGGATTTTACGCGATAAGATTAATTTGAATTTCGCTATCGTTGACTTAGAATCAATCATTGCTGCGGCTTTGGAAACTATAGAGTTAGCAGCGCAAACTAAAAACATTTATATTGACTATATTATTGAACCGCAAAATAGTAATTTATTGAATATCTCTAATTTTGCTGTTTGGGGAGATGCCATTCGCTTGCAGCAAATCATCGGCAACTTACTTTCCAATGCTGTAAAATTTACTTCATCCGGCGGGCATATTCAAATTAAATTAGAACGAATTAAAGCTCAAATTCAAGTCACAGTAACCGATACAGGCAAAGGTATCGCGGCTGATTTCCTTCCGTATGTATTCGATTATTTCCGACAAGCTGATACTAGTACAACGCGAAAATCGGGAGGGTTAGGGTTAGGTTTAGCAATTGTCCGTCAACTTGTCGAATTACATCATGGCACAGTCCAAGCCCAAAGTGATGGAGAAGAACAAGGAGCAACATTTATGGTTAGACTACCATTTTTGCAAACGCATGGAATCCCAAGTGATTTTAATATTACTACGTTAACTTTGACCACCGTACCGACGCAGGGGGAACCCCGTGTTAAATTGCTGAATAATTCCCCAATTTCTTTAGATGGAGTGCAAATATTAGTTGTCGATGATGACAGTGATACGCGAGATTTATTAGAAATAATACTCGAAAACAACGGGGCAATTGTAACTGTTGCAGCATCTGCAACCGAAGCATTAACAATACTCGAAAAATCGCACCCAAATATACTTCTAAGTGATATTGGAATGCCGCAAATGGATGGTTACGAATTAATTCGTCAAATTCGAGATTTACCATCCCAAGACCGAAATATTCCTGCTATTGCCCTAACTGCCTACGCAACCGACTTCGACGAACAAAAAGTCATTGCCGCAGGTTTCCAATTACACATCCCCAAACCCGTCGAACCTGAGTATTTAGTGAATGCGCTAGCGAAGTTGATTAACTAGGGGAAGGGAGGGAAGAGGAGAAGGGAAAAAGACGATTAGATAGTACTTTGCAACGTTGAAATAAAAACGAATTATAGCTAATCTAAGGACAAGAGATAGCAGAAATGCTTCAAGCACAAGGTGAAGCCGAAACTGTATTAAACGAAGTACGAAACTTGCTGGACACTCTACGTCAACTTATTGAAACTAGTAAATTAACGGCTGACACCTATAGATTGGATGGATACGAAAATGAACTTAATCAACTTAAAAATAAATGGGAAAATGTCAAAACTATAGTACTAGAAAATGCCGATTATTATGAGATTGCTCAAGAAGAGTTTAAGGAGGTAATAAGAGAAACTTCCGAATTAAAATTACGTATTCAAGGGGAAACTTCATTTACAGAAGAAAAGCAAGTAGAAACTTTACCCACCTCCTGGTTAGAAATTCAACCTGAAACAATTTATCAAATAAAGACTGGAATGCTAGTATCTTTTAGCAAAAAACAAATTTTGTTTGCTAAAAATAAAGATAGGGATGGAAATCATCTTAGAGCTATTGACAAAGGAGAAGTTCCTTCCCAAGGACACCAAGGTTTGGTTCGCTCTGAAGAACCAGGATTTGACTTCAAGTCAAAAGTGTTAGGTAAAAGTGTATCGCATTATCGTTTTCATGCAAAAATTATAAATGATGTCTTACACTTTCCAGGTAAAGTAACCAACAAAAAATAAGGGATAAATAAAATGGCTTTCAACTTGGATAATCACCAAATTTGGAAAGAGTACACTGAAATATTAGCGCAACTAAACTTAAACACGCTTGTCATGAAGCATTTAGAGGATTGCAATTACAAAGTTATTGGGTATCAAGATGAAGACGAATTTTATGACGAAATTGAGTTTATAACCCCGATTGAAACAGAGTTTATTAGCAGTTCCTTGGGTATGTCAGGTAAACAACCTGATGCTTCTCGCTGGGTGACGCTGAATTTTTTGCTTAAAGCTACAAGTTCTCATTTTGAAGACAAATCAATTATGAATGATGAAATTAAGGAAATTGGTGAGCTAACACTCGTTTTTGATTCAAATCTTAAATGCATCGATGAAAGTTGGCTAATCTATACAGAATCTCCTTTTGTTTTAGCTAAACACTATAAAGACTTGACTCAGGAATTAAGCCCAGCTTAAAAAGTAACACACACAAAAAATTGAGCGGATACTGACTGATGAGGATATACAAGCTACTCCCTATCTCCCTACTCCCTACTCCCTAATTTACTACGCATTGTGGAAATTGTTTTTTCAAAGCTGGAAATACCGGGCATGGTGCTTGTGATTGTAAATTTTCTGGTTTACTCCATGTAAATGGTGCTTTTTGTGATGCTGACATCCACAATAACCGCTTTGCCCGCGTCATTGCTACGTATAGCAATCGATACTCCTCAGCGGTTTTTAGATATTTTGCTTGTTCCCACGCTGCGGTAATACTGGGAATTTCATCTTGATTATGGAGCGCAGTCCGAATTTGGGCACGGGCAACTTCTGATAATGTGAAACTGCCTAAAAATTGACTTTGCGGTGGCACCCAAAATTTGCCAGGTATTAAATTTTCATGTAAAAAAGGTAAAAATACGTAATCCCAATCTAAGCCTTTTGCTTTGTGCATTGTGATGATAGTCAACTGTCCGGCACGGGTATAACGGGCTTCTACATCTTCAGTTTCTACAGCTTCAAACCTTTCTGAAGCAACGATTTCACTCAATACACCTAGCATTGCCCCCATCGAATTATTGGTACTAATTTGCAAATTTACCCGCTCGGACAGTTTATCTGCGGTAGCGAGTTCGGCTTGTTCGTAGTTCAAAGCTAAAGCGATGAACGAGCTTAATTGATACAGCGGCAACTCCAATTTAGCCCTGAGAAAACTTCGACACAACCTAGCGGCTTTTTGTACTGCTTCGGACTGGGGAATAGCCAAAGGTCCGGGATAGAGAAAGTCTTCAGGTTGCGATGCAAGGGCATTGAGGTCTTGGGTTGGTATCAATTGACGCTTTACCAAAACTTCGAGGGTGGCTTTGAGGTAGTCGGGGGAATGCGGGCGATCGCAAAATTGGAGAATTGCTAAAATTTCAGCGGGTACGTGTGATTGGCGATCGCGTTCGCCGGCATCATACAAAATTATCTCATGTTCCTTACATACAGTTGCGAGGGCTTCAGCTAACCAGCGTCCCTGACGGTTTTCGCGGACTAATATTGCTGCACGGGTATTGCTTGGGTCGGGTGCAAATAGTTCGATAATACGCTTTGAAAGCAATTCGACGGTCTGGAAAATATCGCTGGGTGTATAAAGTTCGAGTCCTTTTCCTACATGGGGTGGATTTGCATCGGGTTGCGGGTCGTTTGGGTCAACGGTGCGGATGGTTTGGGGACGGAAAGGTGTGCGGGAAGAGGGAGAGGAGGGAGATGGGGAAGAAAATACTCCCCCTTGTCCCCCCTTCCCCTTGAACCCTTCCCCTTCTTGTTGATATCGACTATTTATCCAATTCAAAGCGAAATTTGCAGCTTCGATAACGATTTTAGTACTGCGTCCAGCACGATCCATTGTTGCAAGTCGTTGAACTGCGTTGCATTGTTCGCAAAATTCGCGGAAATATACCGGGTCTGCGGGGGTAAAGGTGGAATTTATCGCTTGATTTGGGTCCCCGACGCGAATTAGGTTGATTTGGGAAGAGGGAGAGGGGGGAGACAAGGGAGAAAGATTTCCTCCTTGTCCCCCTTGTCCCCTACTCCCTACTCCCCACTCCCTACTCCCTTCCGGTTCAGTTGCAAGTATTTCGAGAAGTTGGGTTTGCAGGGGACTGGAATCTTGTGCTTCGTCTTCAAATACTGCGAATATTTGACTTTGTTCGATGCGTCGAGCATGAGGGTCTTCTAGTACTCGTAACGCTGCTAAAATCATGTCGTCGTAATCGATAAAGTCACGCGATCGCATAATTGTCTGATATTGTTCGTATAATCCGGCGGCTACATTCAATATCCGATATTCATCGGTTGTGCGATCGCTGAATTCGCGTAATTTCTCTGGTGATAATCCCGAACTTTTGGCTTCATGAATTACTGTTGTTGCTAAGTCGGGTAATACCTCTGTCCGCAATACCGATTGTCTCCGCAATCTCTCGGTTTCTTCTCCGTCAAATTGTACACCTTCTAAAAGTCGCGTATATCTACCTGGATGGTATGCAATCCATTGTTCGACAGCATTTCTTAAAAGTCTATGGCTTTGATTTGGAGTAATTAGAGTTACTTCATCAAGTTGTAAACCCGATAGTTGGGGATGACGACTGGCGATATTTAAAGCTAAACCGTGAAGAGTATGAACGACGAAACCTGTTTGGGGAAGTAATAATTCATCCCGCAGGTATTTGCGGATTTTGGCTTTGATATTAGCTGCTGCTGACCGCGTGAAGGTGACGACAACTAGTTGACGACGGGTATTGCGAAGCGAGTTTGCTGCCGACTCGTATTGACGTGCGATCGCAACTGCGGCTGCTGCTGCCATTCCTGTAGATTTCCCTGCACCGGGAACAGCTGAAACTGCAAGTTTTCCACTTTCCCAATCAACCATTTCTTGCTGTCCGAAGCGCAAACTGTTGCGGATACGTTCAATTGCCGTATGACGAGACGAGGATTGGATAATTTGCGGCACTGGATGGGTAAGATTAACGTCGGACATAGGGAGTAGGAAGTTAGGAGTTAGGAGTTAGGAGTTAGGGGTTAGGAGATGTAGAGACGCGAAATTTCGCGTCTCTTCTCGATATTTCGCATCTTTTATTGAGTTAGGAGTACTAAGAGAATTAGGTTTAGTTCTTTCCCCTTTTCCTCTTTTCCCCTTGCCCTTTTCCCTTACACCTTTTTATAGTTACTTAGTCTGTACGATTAATAATTAAAATTTCTGCTTCATAATCAATTTCAGGCATTACCTACCAATCGCAATTAACCAAGTTGAATTTTTTCATACCTATCTAAATTTATGATAAAACAAAAACCTTATTTACATTATCTAAGTTTAGTAGGAATTATTGTCCTTGGTGCAATCCTGCGGTTTACCAATCTAGATTTGAAACCGCTGTGGATGGATGAAGTCATCACAAGTATTTTTAGTCTCGGCAAAAATTATGAAGATTTACCCCTCGATACAGTATTCCCCTTAACCAAGTTAATAGAGATTTTTACCTATCAATCTGGAATCACTTGTCCGGAAATTGCGACAAATATCGCTTCGCAATCCACCCATCCACCCTTATTTTTTTGTACGATGTACGCTTGGTTGACGCGGTTGCAACCGTTGGGTGAAAATTGGATTTGGGAAATGCGATCGCTTCCGGCTTTTTTCGGGGTAGCTGCGATTTTCGTTATTTACTGGGTTAACCGCATCGCTTTTTCATCCATTGCTGGAATTGCAGCAGCAGCTTGTATGGCTGTTTCACCATTTGCAGTTTACCTTTCCCAAGAAGCACGTCACTACACTTTACCTATGTTGCTGATTAGTTTGGCAATATTGGGACTAATCCAAATTCAACGCGATATTTTTCAAAGTCGGAAAAATCGACTTTGGGTGTGGTGCTACTGGATAATTGCAAATAGTCTCAGTCTTTACGTGCATTACTTCTGCATTCTTGCCTTAATTGCCCAAATCGCTACATTAGTTTCTCTGTTAATTTGGCGTTCATCGAAAATTCGAGCTTTGAAAAAAACTTGGTTAACGCTGACTTTATCAACAAGTGCGATCGCAGTTAGTTTTTTTCCCTGGTTGCTGGTAATGCTCAACCACTCAAAGCGTTCAGAAACCGATTGGTTGCAACCACCTCAACATATCGCACCCCTTTACCAAACTGCAATCAACTGGGTGTTGATGGTTGTTGCTTTCCCCGTAGAAAAGCAACCGTTACTCATTGCAATAATTTCCGGCTTTTTGATGTTGTTTTTTGGTATCTGGATAGTCAGAGAAGTTTTCCAGGGGTTAAAACAACTTTTATTAAATCCCAAATCTCAACTTTCGACTTTGACACTATTGAGTTTCTCTATCTGGGTAATCTTAGAATTTTTCGCAATTATTTATTTTCTCGGCAAAGATATCACCGTTGTCCCTCGTTATAACTTTATTTATTATCCTAGTTTCTGCGCTTTACTCGCTGCAAGTCTATTAGAAAGGGAAAGGGGGAAAGGGAAAGGGGGAAAGGGAAAAGGGAAAATCTTTAATTCCACTTCCTCTAATATTTCCATTTCCTACTCTCTACTCCCCATCACTCTACTCATCGGTAGTATAAGCTGTATATTCCTACTTTGTAATTTAGTTTTCCAAAAGCCGTTTCAACCGGAATTAGTTGCTAAAAATTTCAATCAAGAACCTTCAACTCCAACTTTAGTTGTGGTTGCTTACAGCGATTACCAAGATGTCGCATTAGGTTTAAGCTTTGCATTGGCTTTTCAGCATCTACAAAAGGGCAAACAAAACCTTGAAAAAACGACTTTAAATTTACCTATGCCTGAATTTGCTTTTTTTAACAAAAAAACTGATTTTCAAACTGTTCTACAACGTCTCTCCCAAATAAATCTACCCCAAACACGACGTTTGAATATTTGGATTGTCGCTTCGGGTTTACGAAAACGTGATTTCCCTCAACAAGTCACACTCCAAGCGCAATCTATTTGCAGTCGAGATGATAAGCAGTACTATCGTATCGGTATCCCTTATCAACTTTATCGCTGCGAATAAGGAATTAACCAGCGAGCATCCCAGTTTTTATTTTGTAGTTAGAGAAAAATTAAACTGTCCGCAGCGAGGAGGAACTTACGCAATAGCTACAGAAACACTGACCACAGAAACACAGAGATAACAGAGTTAAGAGGGTTTGTTCCCGTTTTTGCGTAAGTTCGATTAAAGTAAAATAGGATTTCTACTGTATAGTTCGCTGAAATAAGAACCGCTATAATTTGTACTATTATAAAAAATAACAACTGCGGTAAAGAAGTTATTGTTATGACATTAGCTGTAGCAAAGTGGACAATAGACGAATACCACAGCATGATAGAAGCTGGTATCTTAGATAATCGCCGTGTGGAATTATTGAGGGGAGAAATTGTTGAGATGGCGCCGGAGGGAGAGCCACATTCTTACTTTAGCAGTGAGGCCGAGGAATATCTGAAAAGTTTGTTAGGAGACAAGGCAAAAGTTCTTGTTGGAAAACCAATTACACTTCCTAATGGCTCGGAACCTGAGCCTGATATTGCTATTGTCCAACGTCTGGGACGCCAATATTTACTGCATCACCCATATCCTGAGAATATTTTTTGGGTAATTGAATACTCAAATACCAGCTTGGAAAAAGATTTGGAGATAAAAACAGAAATTTATGCAGAAGCTGGTATTAGCGAATATTGGGTTGTCAATCTCAAAACCAGAGAACTTATAGTTTTTTGCAATCCCCAACAGAAAAAATATACTTCTAAATCTACCCTGACCGTTGGAACTATTAATCCTTTAGCGTTTCCAAATATTGCTGTGTCTGTAGGCGCTATTATTAGCCCATAAGCGAGTATCCCAAAGTCAGCAAGTTAACTGTCATGCTGAACGGAGTGAAGCATCTTTTGACATCCTCCCACCACCAATTTTGAGTACAAAATATGCTGGGGGATTCCAAACATCACTGCTTGGGTTTCCTCTTTCCACGAGATGATTTGCTTGGAGGAGTTTCCCCACCCAAGTATTGACCAGTCTCTCCAGAGGCGTTAGTCGTTTCCGTGTGCCCCACGGTACGCAATCCAAGATTTAAAATATTGCGTGCTGCATTATGGTCGCGGTCTTGAATATGCCCACAGTGACGGCAATTATGAGTTCGAGTGCTAAGACTTTTCTTAACAACATTTCCGCAATTCGAGCAATTTTGGCTCGTATAGTGAGGAGGTACGCAGACAGTTACAACCCCAAAAACTTTACCAAAATATTCAATCCATTGCCGGAATTGCGACCACGCAGCATCACTAATTGACTTGGCTAAACGGTGATTCTTGACCATGTTCCGCACCTTCAAATCCTCATAGGCTACCAAATCGTTAGACTGGACTACGCACCTTGCCGTTTTAATTGCAAAATCTTTACGTTGCCTACTTACTTTAAGATGCTTTCTGCTTACTTTGTTTATCGCTTTTTTACGATTAGAAGAACCTTTTTTCTGATGAGACAACTTGCGTTGTAGTCGTTTTAAAGATTTTTCGCTTTTACGCAGGTAACGTGGATTTTCGATTGTATTGCCATCGCTATCAGTATAGAAGTGATTTAAGCCAACATCAATACCAACGTTTTTGTTTGTCTCAACTCGTTTTTCTAATCGCTCCTGGTCAATACAAAACTGTGCATAATAACCATCTGCACGACGCACAACACGAACTCGTTTTACCTGTTTCAACTGATAAAAATGTAGGTCACGAGTACCCCACAACTTGAACGAACCAGCTTTAAAACCATCTGAGAAAGTGATGTACTGTCTATCGTCCGAAAGCTTTCACCCACATGTTTTGTATTCAACGCTTCCATGTGTCTGATATGACTTGAAATTGGGAAAACCTTTTTTACCTGGTTTGTTATTTTTACAGTTATCATAAAATCGAGATATTGCAATCCAAGCACGTTCCGCAGATGCTTGACGTGCCATAGAGTTCAACTTTTGCGCCCAAGGAAATATGTTCGCCAAAGTCGCGCAATAAGCTGACAATTCTTTACGCCCAACCCCCTTGTTCTCCATCCAGTATTTGACACAAGAATTACGCACAAATCTGGCAGTCCGAATAGCTTCATCTAGCGCTCGGTATTGTTCAGTTTGTCCTGATAATTTCGCTTCAAAAACTAGCATTCGTGTCGTTAAAAAGGTTTTATTGATTAATGTAATTTTACCATACTAGTTACGTCATGTTATTAAAAATTGAACTATTCTCTTCACTATTTCTGCTACGCATAAAAGCATTTGAGAATGTTAAATTTTTAACTCGCAATTCATTACAGCACCAAGGGGAGTACCCCTATGGTGTGAGCCTTCTTGCTGTTTCAGGTAAATTTGTAAATATCGAAATCCTTTAGATTCTACTCTGCGGGAAATACACTCCATCGAACGATTTTGGCGCGGTTTTATGTTAACCATATCATATGTAATATTTCGATTTGAGGGCATATAGCCAGCAGCCCAAATATCTTGTTGCCTACTACACTCCAAAAGTAAAGCTTGCTCGCAGTCGTAATGCATATCGCCACCGCCAGCAAGAATACGACGTTCGATGTCTACAGCTACTTTGACATAAAACTTATGCTCAGATAGCATTTGTTCCATTTGTTCGGCAGTAGCTCGCATCTCAATGATAACAATCAAACAAATTGCTCCTAAACGGTAAAATAATTTTTTTACGCCACCTCCGATGCGATTCTCAAATATGTCTAATGTTTTACTGATTATAATTATCAATCATTTTTTGCGATCGCATTTTAGCTTTTCCGTGATTCTGATTATCATAAGGCGATACTCCCTGTTAGGGTGGCTGCGCTCATCGCTTACTACCCAATACTAATTACTCATCAATTTGCCAAGAATCCTTATTAAAGTCTTCATCGAGTACCTTTTTGGGACGAACGATGACGACGACTTTGCCAAGTATCGGCATGTCGTCGGGTGCAGTTTCAAACCATTGAAAATCAATTTCACCATTATTATCGATAACAAAATGACTGCTATCATCCCACTGACGTTGGGAACGGTCAATTACGACAGCAACTTGCTCGATTGCGGAATTTAGAGTTTGTGAAGGTAAGCGATCGCTATTGCATAAAATTACAACTGGGTCAACGGATGCAAGGATAATTTGCCAACCAGGAAGAGGAATCCAAGCTTGTTCGCCGGCAAAACGCACCATGCGAAACGAACCGAGTTCTTCGAGTAGAGGAACAGCTTGTAAATCTTGGGATTTCAATGGCATTTCACCAGCTACAGGTAAAATGCGTGCTAACTCGCTGGCGGATTCGAGACGGTAAAATGGTAATGTTGGGGTGGGACGCTTGGGAACTACAGTAAAATCTGTAAGTAATTGTTCGATTAACTTGCGAGCAGAGGGGCTTTTTGCAAAGCGCAAACCTTTAGCGATGAGACGAGAACGTTCTTGTAAATCGGTGTATTGACGTGCAATTTTCCAAGATTGATATGCGACAGCATCACCGGGATGGTTAGTAAAACCTTCAGGGGGATTGCGAAATCGGGAAAAGTCTTTGATTGCACGGGCAATTTCTTTAGCTTCGTCGCAGTCAATTTTGTGTTCGAGGGCAAGTTCGGCAGCAGCAGCGCGTTCTTCTTGAGTTAGTAGGCGAAATTCATAGAGTACATCGCTAGCGCGTTTACTAAAGTGATTGAGGGTTTCTTGGGATGTCCCGAATTTTTCCATCGAAGCATAAACTTGCGCTCCAACGGTGACTTGATTTTGTTGAGATGGTTCAAATCCAGTTTCTTCAAAGATTGTTTGGGGATTGTAGCCTGATTTTTGAAGTTGCGCGATCGCCAAACCCCATTCGACCCAGTTGCCTTCTTTTTGTCTAAGTTTCCGCAACAACTCGGTTGTATCCGAGTCGCTTTTGACAGGATTTTGTCCTGGGGTTCGGGTATTTTGTGGTTGTTCGCTCATAAGAGAAAGAAGCACCTAGCACGCAGTACTTTTGAAGGCAGTAAGTCTTATTTTACGGTAAACCGTAGGTAATTCGCTCTCGTCGAAACAAAACTAGTTATTCTACTTGCGATAGTAAGCGATCGCAAAGAGAAGAGAATGTTTAGCCCTATGCGTTTGACCAATCACAACGAACAAATGACAGTTATGATGCTTGCCCAAAATTATTTAAAATTCGGTATTACCGAGTCAAGCTTTAATTTATCAATCAATAGTTATATTTATATACATTTATTTAATAAGTATTTTTACTGAAAAGCTATTTTCAATATAAATACAAAATATAAAAGCAAATACGTAATATTTTTTTTTATGATTAGATAATTCAGGGTATTCCACAGGTTAACAGATGTGATTATCAATTAAAATTGGTATGGAATATAACAATATGTCTTAAGCTTAAAGGAATTATCTTATGGATAATCCGATTCCAGAATTTAATAAAATTCGCCGACAATTGATGACTGTAGAAAAACCGAAGAAACTCAAACTTTTAGTAGTTGACGATGAGCCAGATAACCTCGACTTGCTCTATCGTACCTTCCGCCGTGATTTTAATGTTCTCAAAGCCGATAGCGGGGTAAATGCCTTGCAAGTTTTGGCAACCGAAGGAGAAGTTGCGGTAATTATCTCCGACCAACGAATGCCAGAAATGAAGGGAACTGAATTTTTAAGTAAAACTGTACCGCAGTTTCCCGATACTGTGCGGATTATTCTCACGGGTTTTACAGATATTGAAGACCTAGTGGAAGCAATTAACGCCGGACAAGTTTACAAATATATTACCAAACCGTGGGACCCGACCGAACTCAAAGCGGTAGTGCAACGAGCTGCGGAAACTTACGATTTGCTCAAGCAGCGTACTGAAGAGTTGCGTCGTGCCAACGCGCAAATGGAACTGTTAACATCTTTGTTACAAGAAACGCTGATTGCACCAAATCTGACGGCAGTATTCGACCCAATTGCCAAGACATTTGGTGAAAGTTTGGCTTGTGATGGTTGTATATTACAGCTTGTTGAGACTAATGCTTTAACTTCGACTCAAGGTGTTTATGCTCATGCCGAAAGTATTGAAAACTGGTTAGCAAAAGACCCTTTAGTTAGTGATGCTTTAGCAACCCAACAAATTCAGGTTTCGGTGAATGTCCCTATTGATGAAAAACTCAATCGCATTCCCCATTATTCTGATAGTGGTGTCAAAGCGCATTTAGTAGTGCCGATTATTTACCACAATCAAACCCTTGCTGTGTTGTCACTTCAATGGAAACAACCCTGTACCTTGCGTGACGACGAACTCAAACTAGTTCATTATTCTGCCCAACTAACTGCTTTGGCATTAACTGCTATTCGTTGTAATCAGGGAGTTAGAAGTTAGGAGTTAGGAGTTAGGAGTAGGGAGTTGGGAGTAGGTAGGGACGGGTTTACCAATATCTTTAAATTATCGAGCAAAATATCGCTGTTCGCCGTAGGCAAAGCCAGTCCCCTTGGGACGAATGGCGTTCCCGCAGGGTATCCGCCCGTACAGTCGGCGCAGAGGCGCAAAATTGGAGATAAGGTAGCAAACATTGATATGGTTAGATTAAAGGAAAAATTAATTTCCCTTCCCCCACTCCCTCATTCTCCCCTTTCTCCTCTCCAATTAATGAGCGAAAATATACGTAATATTTTTAATTGCATTGCTCCAGTTTACGACGAACTGAATGATAGGCTCAGTTTCGGACAGCATCGAGTTTGGAAGCAAATGACTGTGAAATGGAGTCAAGCTCAAGCCGGAGATACTTGTCTTGATTTATGCTGCGGCAGTGGGGATTTATCCTTACGGTTAGCGCAACGTATTGGAACTGGGAAAGTCTACGGCGTTGATTTTTCTCAAGAGTTACTCGCAGTCGCCAAAGAAAGAGCGCAAAATCAGTTTGCTCAACCCCCCATAACTTGGATTGAAGCTGATGTCCTCGATTTACCCTTCGATGATAATTACTTCGATGCAGCCACAATGGGATACGGATTGCGAAATGTTACCGATATTCCTCGTTGCTTGCAAGAATTACATCGCGTCCTCAAAAGAGGTGCAAAAGCTGCTATATTAGACTTTCACCGTCCGGAAAATCCCTACATGCGGACGTTTCAACAATGGTATTTGAATAATTTGGTTGTGCCAACTGCGACACAAATGGGATTAAAAGATGAGTACGCCTATATTAGCCCCAGTTTAGACCGCTTCCCCTCAGGTCGCCAACAAATTGCGATCGCGCAGACAATTGGTTACGAATCAGCCACACATTACCCCATTGCGAACGGTATGATGGGAGTGCTGGTTGTTAAGAAGTTAGGAATTGGGAGTTAGGAGTTAGGAGTTAGGAGTTATGAGTTATGAATTATGAGTTAAGAATTATAGGTAGTGAGCTTTAAGTCAAAATTGTACGGTTATAAAGTCGCAAACTTCTTCCTAACTCCCAACTCCCAACTTCCAACTCCTAACTCCCAACTCCTAACTCCTAACTCCTAACTCCTAACTCCTAACTTTTAACCTTTATCAAAATCCAAAAGTGGATTGGTCTCACCTCTGGCTTTACGTTTCTCCCCCGGTAGCGGGCGCAATTATCGGCTATTTCACCAATGATATAGCCATCAAAATGCTATTTCGCCCCTATCGAACGCTGTATATTGGTCAAAGGCGGATTCCATTCACTCCTGGCTTGATTCCCCGCAACCAGGAACGCCTTGCAAAAAATATCTCCGACACAATTATGGGGTCATTATTAACACCCCAAGAATTGCAAAATTTGGCGCGACGCTTGCTGCAAACCGAGCGCGTTCAAGGTGCAATTCATTGGTTGTTACAAATGGCACTCGAACAAATCCAATTAGATAAAGAACAAAAAAGCGCCAAAATTTTGGCGGGGATTTTGCGCGACTTATTGGGTGAATCCTTACCACGCTTGCTCAAAAGTTTAGCGCAGCGCGAAGATTTTCTCGAAGCACAAATCAATCAAATTTTCGACCAAGTTTTACTCGAATTTCAACTTAGCGAAGAACAAGCGATACGTCTTGCCGATTGGTTATTACAAGTTGTTTCACCTCCCGATACAGTTCGTAGTGCAATCGTTGACTTTTTGACCGACCGCACGATTCAAACTATCGATGAAGGGTTTCGGGAAAAAACCAGCGGTACTTACTGGGTTGTGGCGAATTTGTTCGGGTTGCGAAATACCTTAAGTCGGTTGCGGACGTTTTGTCTCGATGAAAAAGACGCTTCCAATGCACGAATCCGCGAACTAATTATAGATTTGAGCCTGCGCGATCGCATCAAGCAATTTCTACTCAACCTGTCCCTGCAAAATCTCCCCATCACTACCGTTCGGCAGCTGCGAAAAACTACCCGCGAAAGCGTCCGTCATTACATGCAAAGTCGCGGTGGTGATTTGCTACAAGGATTGAGCGATTCGGTGGACTGGGACAATATCGCAGTTGTGTTGATTAATCGTCTTAGTACCTCCCCCGTCGTAACTGCTTCCCTCGAAGTCGTTAGTACAGAACTTGCTTCGATTCTCGAACGTTATCTCGAACGCGATTTAGAAAAAATCGTTGCTCAAACAATTCCCATTCTCTCTATCGACCAAGTTATAGTTGACCGAGTTAAATCCACCTCACCTGCTGATTTGGAAGGTGCAATTGAAGGAATTGTCAAAAACGAACTCCAAGCAATTGTCAATCTCGGTGGAATCTTGGGTTTTGTTGTCGGGTTACTGCAAACCGGGTTTCTTTTCTTTGGTCGTTAGTTGTAGTACTTCAAGGCTAGGCTAGCCCCTGTGAAAGAGGAACGTTACATTTCCGAAGCGATCGCTGCGGACATAAATTATTTTGCGTAACCACTTATGACTGTGTGTCGTGCGGTTATATTTTTTGAGCAAAATCTCTCATATAGAATAGCAAAAATAATTTGTCAGCCAGATATCAATTAAGTAATGCTCAAATCAGTAATTATTATTTAAAAATAGTATAAAATACTAAGCTCATTCTTTAAAGTAATAATGAAGACGACAGTATAAACAAGCGGCGCAACCTAAAAGCAGCTAATCCCCTTAGCAACTGGTTCGATACATCAAATAACCGCTTAATAGCTGCTAAACATCCGTAAATTTTGCCAATCTAAATAAAATATTGCAAATCTGGAAAAGTTAAGTATATTTCCAATAATATTGTACACTTATTATACTATTAATTCAGTGCGTAATAAAAAATTATACAAATAGCATCTTTTTGAATTACTTACTTATGTAACTACGTAAATTAGCATGGATTTTTGAATTATATTAAATACAACTATTGCATCGTTTAACCTTTGGAGGGGTTGTTAGATCCCCGACTAGGCAAAATTAATGAAACAGACCACGAAGAGTATTCATGTCATAAGTTCTGATAGGTACGTAGTAGCGCTTAAGCGCATAAAAATATTAATTTAGAGGGCTAGTGGTGCGTGTCATTAGTTCTGAGGGGTTCAGGTTGTAGGTTGGGTGTAGCGTAAGCGAAACCTAACACTTAATAGTTGGGTTCCACTTCGTTCCACCCAACCTACGCCGACAGCAACCCCCCAAAATTAATGACATGAACCAGTAGTAGCTCAAACATGCAAGCCTAGGTAAGTTATTAACTAAGATTATTAAATTCATAACTTTTGAACTACATGTATCAATAAGCACTAAAATAGTTAATATTTGATAATTATATGTATTTAATTTAACTGTATAAAAAACTTTGAGAGTAAGTCACCTTGGCTTCAAAAACAACGAGAAATAGCGATCGCTCAGGCTATTAATCACCTCGATTAACTTGCATAGTGCTATACAAGTGTTATATATTTGAGATTGGTTATTCTTACTGAAATTAAAGAACTTTTAGAGTGCTATTTTGGTAAGATGCGATTTAGCCGTTAGTTATGATGGAGATAGAACTTAATGTATTGTCGGTAACAATTCAATCGCAGGAATTAGTGGTAAAAAATTGGCATCAACTACAAAACACGTTGATGATATCATTAGGGGAACCTGCCAAACTGGCAACATTAATTTTTGAAATTTGTTAATAATCTATTTACGAGGACTTTGAGATTGGCATCTACCCAGTATCTACACCAGGTATTTGAAGTATACAAACGCTCTTTCTCTAGTAGCTTAATTGACTATTTTTAGAGTGTTTAATAAAATGCATCCATCTTAGGAATGATTTTAAAGACTACTAAAACAAACTTCGCAGCGATGAGGATTTTACTAGAAATTAAGTTATTTCTAGGTTTTCTTCAAATATATGTTTTTTAAACTGCGATGATGTCATCAACTACTTATCAACCTGCAATTTAATAATTAACGTGAATGCATGGATGGTGCTTCGATGGTCGTTTCGATCTCAGCCTCTCCGCGATACCTTCTACTGTTCGTGTGATTAACATGTTCTGGTACAGAAGGTAAATAGCGGAGATATTATAAGTGAAATGAGTTATATCCAAAATAAAGTAACCGAAATTGACAACGTATTACCGAACTGTATATCGGCAATATTCCTTTCCTTAAAAACTAAATTATGCTGACTAATTAAGACTGTTTTATCTTCCACTTCAGATATCCTGATTCAAATTACGTGAATCGTGTAAACCAAGATATTTACAGCTGCATTCAATCGAAAACAAATAATTACCCGATGGTATTAGGTTTCATCTAATTGCCAAAATTTTTTTGCAAGCTTACTTCTGGATACTGGATTGGGGATTGGGTATTTCCTTTCATCCCCAGCACTGAGTACCAAGCAAAGCGCTTGTAATAGTTTCTGCCTTCAGATTCATATAATTTTGACAAAACTCAAGCATCCTTTGCGCTCTAGCGTTCGTGGATATTCAAGTTTTGGTCTTTGTCATAAATATTAATTTCTACTTCATGTTCATTAAGTGTGGGGTGTCAAATTGCAGCGAAGATGCGAACGGAACCGGAAACGCTCGAAACGACGGGCAATCTTTTGTCCGATACATGGATGTTATATCGATAGTGCCAGTCAAAAATATTCACTTTATGCAGATCGTGCCGGACAACTTCAGCAGCGGGGAGTCGCAAGAAGAGAAGCAATGATGTTAATTGCGAGTCAAACTGCGATCGCTCTCGATGGCGAATGGCTAGAAGCATTTTGGTGCAAACAGTGTAATTCAATCGAGTGGTATCACGTCAAAAAGAAAGACCGTATATATGAGCTTACTTCAGCACCATGCGAACTATGGCAGCAAGCTATCGGAGTTTCTCACCCTGAAGGGAATCCCTCGGTTGGTGAGTTTACCCGCAGACATGCTCGGATGACGGGTTACGATGCGAGGAGGGAATTTTAGTTAAATAGTTGATTATCGAAAGGGCGATCGCTTACAAACTACACAAGTACTTGAGATAATATCTGCAATAATGGAACCGATAGCAAACGTAGAAGAAATTGACTTACAAAAATACGTACAAGTAGTTCAACGACGCTGGCTAGCAGTAGTAGGAGTTTTCGGAGTAATCGTGACTGCTGCATCAGTATATGCATTTTCGTTAAAACCAGTATATAAATCGGAGGCTAGCCTTCTAATTAACAGGACAAATAACACTAGTTCCCTGACAGGCTTAGGAGGAAATCTTGGCACAATTGAAGCAGTGGCATTGCAAGGAAGCCTGCTTGAAACCCAGGCAAAAATGGTAACGTCTGTACCAGTAATGCAAGAAACGATTAAATCTCTTAAACTTAAAGACCAAAAAGGCAAGTTGCTGACAATAAAAGCTCTAAGCAGTAAGCTCAAAGTTGATGTAGCAAAAGGCACGGATGCCATCCTGCAAATTTCTTATGCAGATAACGACCCAGAAAAAGCAGCCAAAATAGTTAATAAAGTAATAGATACTTATGTTGCAACCAATATAAGCGAAAACCAAAGCGAAGCCGTAATGGCTCGTCAATTTCTACTAAAACAACTTCCTGCTAGCGAGGGTTCTGTCAGACAAGCAGAGTTAACATTGCGTAATTTTAAAGAGCAAAATAATATCCTTATCTTACAGCAAGAAGCCTTGAATGCGGTTGATATTATCTCTAAGTTAGAGGCAGAAATTACGAATAACAAAGCCGAATTAGTTGAAATTAATGCTCATTTGCGAAATTTACGTAGACAGACAAAATCAGCTGATTCACAGCAAGCAGTAACGTCGGCTGATTTGAGCCAAATACGGGGAACTCAAGATGTACTTACTCAATTGCAAACAGCGGAAAGTCAATTAAAAGTAGAGCGAACCCGCCTACAGTCAGAACATCCCTTTATTATTAATCTGGAAGAAAAAGTTGTAGTCTTAAAAAGTTTGTTAGACGAGCGTAAAATTCAGATTAATATAGAAAACGGAAAAACTCCTGTTGGTAATCTCCAAATTGGAGAATTGCGACAAAAACTGATTGGGGAAATGGTGGAAACTGAGAATAAAAGCACTGCACTAGCTGAAAAAATTAATAAGCTTTCTCAGGAAAAATCAAACTACCAACGACGGGCAAAAAACCTACCGAAGCTCGAACAAACTCAGCGAGAATTAGAGCGACAAATCAAGGCATCCCAAGGCACGTATGAAACTTTATTAGCAAAGCTGCAAGAAGCAAATGCTGCTGAAAATCAAAAGATTGGTAATGTTCGCATTATCTCTCGTGCCATGATACCTGCTACTGCTGACGGACCTAATAGGAAAATCATTATTGCAGTCGGCGCGATCGCTGGTATTCTATTAGGTACAATTGCGGCGTTTGGATGCGATATTGTTGACCGTTCGTTAAAAACAGTTAAGGAAGCAAAAGAGTTATTTCAGTATACCCTGCTTGGGGTGATACCAAATATGAATCGACGAGTTAGAAATACTAACTTACAAGAGTTCCCTAATTCATTACTGCCTCGATTACCCGCAGATGCAACTCAATTTCCACTAGCTGATGCATATCAAATGCTACAAGCAAACCTAAAGTTTCTCAGTTCGGATAAGCAACTTAAAGCGATTGTCGTCACAAGTTCAGTATCTAAAGAAGGGAAGTCTGAAGTAGCTGCAAATCTAGCTTTAGCAATGACACAAGTTGGCAGACGAGTCTTGCTAGTTGATGCAGATATGCGGCATCCAGTCCAGCATCATATTTGGAACACAACTAATGCAATTGGTTTATCTAATTTGATTGTTGACCAACTTCCCATTGATTCTGCTGTTCAGGAAGTTATGCCCAATCTATTTATTCTGTCTTCTGGAGTTGTACCACCGAATCCAATCGCGCTGCTTGATTCCAAACGTATGGCTGCATTAATTAACAGCTTTACTAGCAATTATGATTTTGTTATCCTCGATACACCTGCTCTCGCAGGAACTGCTGATGCTGCGGTAGTAAGCAATCTTGTCGATGGTACTTTGCTAGTAGTCCGCCCTGGAGTAATTGAATATGCTAGTGCTAATGCTGCGAAAGAATTTTTAATTCAGTCAGGTCAGAATGTTTTGGGTATGGTGATTAACCATGTGAATGTAAAACGCGAACCAGATAGTTATTTTTATTACACGCGAGAGGCAGATGAAGTTGCCAGCGTGGCTCAAAGTTCTATATTTACTAAGCAAAGCTCGCCTACCAGTAAAGACAAATACGTAAGTTGAAAGAAACATAAATAAATGCCTCGAATCCTTACCAATAAAAAATTGTAAATGAACAATTACAACTACCGATGAGGCTTAAATGATAAATAGACTAAATGCTGTTACTCAGAAAATTAGCCCTAATTTACGTAAAATCATCGGCAATACAAGTTGGTTATTCGCAGACCAATTTTTACGAATGGGCTTAAGCTTATTTGTTGGTGCGTGGATAGCTCGTTATTTAGGACCAACCAGGCTAGGACTATATAACTATATCTTTGCATTGGTTGGGTTATTTACTCCAATTGCAAATCTAGGTTTAAATCAAATCGTAGTACGCGACCTAGTTCATAAAAATGCTCAAAAGTATGAAATTTTAGGTACTGCATTTATCCTGAAACTTGTAGGTGGAATACTAATTTTATTGCTTTTACCGACAAGCATATATGTATTTCACGCTAGCGATAATTTAACTTTATTGCTAGTAGGAATAGCGTCAGCAGCAACTTTATTTCAAGCTTTTGAAGTCATTGAGTTTTGGTTTCAGTCACGGGTTGAATCACGATACACAGTTGTTGCCAAAACTACCGCATTTATAATAGTAACTGGAGTCCGAGTCCTTCTTATACAAATACAAGCACCACTTATTAGTTTTGTGTGGGCAGCTTTTGTAGAAGGTTTTTTAAGTATGTTATGTCTGATTAGCGCCTATTATATAGATGGAAATAAACTGAATTTTTGGTGCTATAGGTCTTCTCAAGCAAAAGCTCTAATTAGGGAAAGCTGGCCCTTATTTTTAACAGGTTTCGCTATCACGGTTTACATGAAAATCGACCTCATTATGTTAGAGCATATGATAGGAACTAAAGCGGTAGGAATATATTCCACAGCGGTACGGCTTTCCGAAATTTGGTATTTTGTACCAACAGGAATTACTTCCTCGGTTTTTCCGGCAATTATTAAAGCAAAACAAATTAGCGAGTCTTTTTATTATGAAAGATTGCAAAAACTCTTTAATTTAATGGTTATAATAGCCATTGCGATCGCAGTTCCGATAACGTTCTTATCCAAATTTATTGTTACATTCATTTTTGGTCAGGAGTATATCGAGTCCGCTACAGTTTTAGCAATCCATATTTGGGCAGGTCTTTTTGTTTTTCTCGGAGTTGCTCAAGGTCCTTGGAATATAGCTGAAGGTTTGCAAAAATTGTCCCTGACAAGAGGATTGATGGGTGCAGGTATTAACGTTGCTCTTAATATCGTACTTATCCCTCGATATGAAACAGCTGGTGCTGCGATCGCTACGCTGATTTCCTATGCAATACCTAATTACTTTGCTAATTTCTTTAATTCCAAGACAAAGAAGATTTTCAACGCTCAATCTCGCGCTTTATTTTTGTTTTGGAAGCACAAGTAAATTTACTGAACCTGTATAAGCAAACAATATGAATTCTTTTAACTCGTCTCATTCAATACCTGATATCGCTGTAGTAATTTGCACTTATAACCCTAACCAAGAAATTTTTTCAAGAGTTTTAAATGCAATTGCAGCACTCGTAATCCCAGAAAATTGGAATTTGGAGTGCGTAATTGTAGATAACAACAGCACATTGCCGATTATAGAAATACCTTGCGTGAAAAACTTTCTCAAAAAATGCTCTTGGGCAAAAGTGATAAACGAAACTCAACAAGGTGTAGCTTTTGCACGAATTACTGGAGTGAATTCAACTCAAGCTCCCATTATAATTTTTATTGATGATGATAATGAAGTAGATAAAGAATATTTAATAAAAGCCAGATATCATTACAACAAGTATTCTTGTGTATCAATTTGGGGCCCTGGTAAAATCACTGTAGAATTTGTCGAACCTGTTCCTGAGTGGTTTGTAAAAAACTTTAGTAAATACTTTTTAGAAAAAGACTCTCAACATATTCAATATGGATGTATTCCGGCAACATGGACTGATTTTTATCCTTATGGAGCAGGATTAATAATTAAAAGAGAGACTTTTACAAAATATAATCAGAATTTTAAAACTGGGAAGCTCTCATCAATTAGTAGAACAGGTAGTAGCTTATCGAGTTGTGAAGATACGCAAATTGTATGGGAAGCAGTCAAAATGGGATCGGCTGTTGGTGTATCTCCAGAACTTAAAATTAATCACTTAATTCCTAGTAGAAGAGCTAATTTGAATTATATTAGAAGATTGAGTTTTGGAACTTCATCAAGTTTTGTTCCAGCAATCATACAATCTTTTCCAATAACAAAAAACTTCTATCAAGTGCCATCAATTGGAAAAATATTTATGCGTGTAGCAAAAATAGCTGCACTACGTTTTGTAAAAAGTAGTAGTAATATTAAATCTAATTTTTATTTACTTGTATTTGATTTAATTGAGTATATAGGTTTTCTATCTGGAGTTCAAAAAGTCACGTCTTCAAGTCGGCTTAAATGGATATATATACTTGTAAAATTATTTCGCCTCGAATAAATAAAGTAATATGTAAATGAATCAAATGCACGTATCTAAACAATGAATTAGACATAAACTAGCAGATTATTATTTATCTGTAATTAAATCATTATGAATACTCCTGTTGCTTTTATAATTTTCAATCGCCCAGATACTACTGCAAAAGTCTTTGAAGCAATTCGTCAAGCAAAACCACAGAAGCTTTTTGTTATTGCTGATGGGGCGCGTGCCGATCGAACCCATGAAATAGAAAAGTGTGTACAAACTCGCGCAATTATCAATCAAGTGGATTGGGAATGCGAAGTTATTAAAAACTACTCTGATGTTAATTTAGGCTGTGCAAGACGTGTATCAAGCGGTTTAAATTGGGTATTTGAGCAAGTCGAAGAAGCAATCATCTTAGAAGATGATTGTTTACCTCATGTGACTTTCTTTAGATTTTGTGAAGAACTATTAGAACGATATAGATACGATCAAAGAATTGCATCAATATCAGGTCAAAATGTTCAATTTGAACGTAAAGCCAATGAGTATGATTATTACTTCTCTCGTTATAACCATATTTGGGGTTGGGCAACTTGGAAAAGAGCTTGGCAGTACTACGATTTCGATATGAAACTTTGGTCTGAAATTAAGCAAAAAGATTTTCTTCGAGATGTCTTAGGAGATGAGAAATCCATAAGGATTTGGACTAAAGTTTTTCAGAATATGTACGATAGCAATAAGTATAATACTTGGGATTTTCAATGGCAATTTGCTTGTTGGGTTAATAACAGTCTAGGTATTATTTCTAATATTAATTTGGTTTCTAATATTGGTTTTGGAGCAGATTCAACTCATACCTCTAACAGTAAAAATCAGTATTCATCAATACCCGTAAAAGCAGTTAACCTTCCTTTGAAACACCCAAATTTTATGTTTCGTGACATTCAAGCAGATCGGTTTACACAAGAAACCTTATTCTCATATCTTCATCCAAACTTATTTCAAAGATTTATGTTGAAATTAAAAAGAATTTTTCAACAGTTACTCGATTAAAATGTAATAAATATCTGAGATTGCAAGAATGGATTCTAGATTTAAATTTAAAAAAAATCTTATCGAAAAGTTAGAGATAGGAATAACTTTTTTGTTGTTGACTTATTACTTGGGAATTAACATTTCTACTCCACTGACTCAAGCTTGGGCTTTATTTGGCTTTTTGACAATTCCGCTCTTAATTCTCGCTAATTTAAGACGATTTTTATGGGTTGTGACCAGAGATTTAATATTACTTTTGCTGATTATAACTGTACCAATCTCGGTTTTATGGTCTACAAGTTCCGCTGATACCTTAGCTTATTCGAGAGCATTTTTGTCTTCAGTTGGATTTGGTATCTATCTTGCAGTACGCTACACGCCAAAGGTACAAATACAGTTTTTATTTTGGTTGTTTAGCATTGCGACTTTTCTAAATTTTGTAGTGCCCTTAATCGCACCATCTTATGGGATCGATTTTACTTATCAAGGAGGAGCTGCATGGCAAGGAATTACTCGTCACAAAAATGAATTGTCTGCTGCTATGGCTATGATTAGCTCATTTTTTTTAACTTTTAGTATTTACGGCTCTAAATATCGTTGGGCAACATTTTTTGGAGCAGGTCTTGCATTTCTCTTGCTCTTGCTTTCAAAAGGAAAAGGTAGTCTAGGAATGTTTATAGGATTACTACCTCTTTTAGTTCTCTATAAGATTGCAAAACAGGAGTACAGATTGAGAACTTTCCTTACCATCAGTACCTTCATAATCGGTATAGTAATTGCTATAGTTACTTTATTTAATATAGAGTTTATAGTGGTCGATATCTTAGGAAAAGATATGGGAGGCAACGGACGCGACCAATTATGGAATTATTTAGTTAGTCGAGGTTTAGAAAGACCGTGGTTGGGTTACGGGTATGCTGGATTTTGGAGCAATCTTGAAGAAGGTTTAGGTGTTGCAGTTAGATTTCCTTGGATTGTAGGTGCTGGGGAAGGAGGTGGTAATTCTCATAGTAGTTATATAGAGGTCTTTTTACAGTTAGGTTTTTTGGGATTGTCGCTGGTTGTATTAAGTTTTAGCATAGTTTTAGCTAGAGTTATTCTACTGCTAGGATTAACTCGACAAAAAGAATATTTTTGGATGCTTCAATCTTTACTAATGTTAGCGATAACTGCTTATTATGAAGCATATGGTGGTTTTCTAGCTTATCGCCATATATTTTGGATTTTGTACACATCATATGCTTACACAAGTGCAATTCATTGCCACAGAATTTTTCACACAGGAAATAAATTAGCGAACTTAAAAAAATGTCAGTAGAAGATGTTTGTTCCCGGAAACAAACATAAAAAGCAAGAAAGTTAGAGTAATTAATAATTTTTAGTCAAACAAACTGTTGCTAATCTTTTCATAATCGCATAACTAGAAAAAATATGAAAATTATACATCTCAGTACCTATGATACTGCGGGAGGTGCAGCTCGTGCTGCCTATCGATTACATCAAGGTCTTCGGAGAATAAAAGTTGATTCTCAAATGCTGGTGCAAAGTAAATTTAGTGACGATAAAAGTGTAATTGCTCCACAAACTAGCTTAGAGAAAACTCTTGCTAAGGTAGGACATGCTTTAGATGATATACCTCCACGTTTTTATAGGCAGCGTCAGAAAACAGAATTTTCGACTCAGTGGTTTCCTGAACTAATTCTGCCTCGATTAAATCAACTCAATCCCGATATAATTAATCTGCATTGGATTAACGAAAGTTATCTACGAATAGAGACAATTGCAAAGCTACATAAACCTATTGTCTGGACTCTCCACGATATGTGGGCGTTTACTGGAGGGTGTCACTACAGTCAAGACTGTAATAAATATGTTGATTCTTGTGGTGCTTGCCCTTTACTTGGTAGTAATACAAACTTTGATTTATCTCGTAGTATATGGCAAAGAAAAAATAGAGCTTGGAAAAATCCTCGCTTGATTATTGTATCTCTGAGCAAATGGTTGGCTAAGTGCGCTAGTTCAAGTTCGCTATTTGAAAATCAACGAATCGAGATAATTCCTAACGGTATTGATACGCAACAATACAAGCCAGTTAATCACCAAGTCTTGCGCGAACTACTTAATTTACCTCAAGACAAACAACTAGTTTTATTTGGAGCCATTAATGCAACTAGCGCTACTCGTAAGGGATTTCCTTTCCTTCAACTGGCTTTGCGAGACTTATGCAAGTCTGAATGGCAAGACAAAATAGAGTTAGTTGTAATTGGTTCTTCACAACCAGATAAGCACGATGACTTTGGCTTTAAAGCTCATTATTTAGGTAAGTTAAGTGATGATATTTCTCTGTCTCAAATTTACGCAGCAGTAGATGTTTTTGTTGCACCTTCGAGTCAAGATAACTTTCCGAATACCGTGCTTGAAGCATCAGCTTGCGGCACTCCCAGCGTAGCTTTCAATATTGGTGGTATGCCAGATATGATTGAACATCAGCAAAATGGTTATTTGGCTCAACCTTTTAAAATCGAAGACTTAGCTCAAGGAATTGCCTGGGTTTTAGGGAACAAAGAGCGACATCAAAAATTACGCGATCGCGCTCGAAAAAAAGTTGAGCAAGAATTTACTCAAGATATACAAGCGCACCGTTATGCATCTCTTTATGCAGAAATTTTAACGAAACAAACAATTCACAACGCTGTGTGTCTGGCATAAAAAGATATCGCTCATTTCTACACATTTTCATTTAAACTTCAAAACAGGAGAATAAAATGCTTAATCAACTAGTAGAAAACATTTACGACCATCGTACTTCTAATTCCTGGTCAGCGAATTTGAGGGCAAAGCGCTTTGAATTATTCACTTCATTAATGACTTCAATCTCAACCCAACAAAATCCGATTAATATTCTTGATGTTGGAGGAGTCGCAGATTTTTGGGAACGGTCGGGTTTGCTAGAAATAGATTCTATCAATATAAGAATCAAAACAATTAATATTAACCCATTTTACGAACAGCACGGAACCAAAAACTTAAACATTAAAACCATGACTGGTGATGCTACGAACATGCACCAGTTTCATGACCAAGAATTTGATGTTATTTTTTCAAATTCTGTGATTGAACATGTTGGAAACTATGATGCTCAATGCCGGATGGCTAGTGAAATAATGCGAGTTGGAAAAAAGTATTTTATTCAAACACCTAATTTTTATTTCCCAATAGAACCTCACTTTTTATTTCTTGGATTTCAATTTTTACCAATTAGTATCAGAACAGAATTGTTAAATAATTATAAATTAGGATGGATGAAAAGAGAACCTGATAAGAATGAGGCTCGAAATGTAGTTGAATCCATTAAATTATTAAATAAAAATCAATTTTTTAGTCTTTTTCCAGGAGCAAATTGCTATGAAGAAAAGTTTTTTGGTTTAACTAAATCTTTTATTGCTTATGGTGGGTGGTAGATAAAATGAAAATTCTCCAAATTCACAATGCTTATCAACATTTCAGTGGTGAAGAGGTTGTTGTCAATGCTGAGTATAATATGCTCAAAGATTATAAACATGACGTGCAACAATGGATTGTTCAAAACTCAGGACTTGATAATGTCAATTTAGTTACTAAAACAAACATCGCGCTGCAATCAATTTGGTCAAGTAAATCTTATAAACAAGTCTGTCAGAAGTTACAAGAATTTCAGCCAGATATTGTTCACGTACACAATACAATTCCTTTAATTTCGCCTTCTGTGTACGCTGCATGTAATAATGTCGGTATTCCCGTAATTCACACTTTACATAACTACAAACTTATTTGTCCCGGTGCATATTTATATCGTCAAGGTAAAGTTTGTGAAGATTGTATAGGTAAAGTCATTCCTTCTCCCAGTGTAGTCAATAGTTGCTATCGTGGCAGTCGTTCTCAAAGTGCTATTACAGCAATAGGTTTAGCATTTAATCAACTACGAAAAACTTACCAAAAAAATATTGATATATACATTACTTTGACAAGCTTTGCCCGTCAAAAGTTTATAGAAGCTGGTTTACCTGCTGAGAAAGTTGCAGTGAAGCCTAATTTTGTATCTTCAGATATTCAAGTCGGAGAACATGCAGGAGGATATGCATTATTTGTCGGTAAACTAGTCAAATATAAAGGCATCGAAACATTACTAAAAGCTTGGCATCTTTTAGATGAAACTATTCCTTTAAAAGTCGTTGGTCAAGGACCATTAGAAATTTTACTTAAGAGTAACTTACCCCAAGGAGTTGAATATTTAGGCTCCATACCAAGGGATAAGGTTATCCATCTAATGCAAAATGCCAGTGCACTCATATTTCCTTCCGAATGGCATGAACCTTTTGGTATGGTAGCAGTCGAAGCTTTTGCTACAGGTTTACCAGTCATTGGAAGTCGCATTGGTGGTATTCCAGAAATTGTTAGAGATGGATATTCTGGCTGGAATTTTACTCCAAATGATGCCGAAAACTTAGTTAAAACAGTCAAACTAGCTTGGTCAGATACTTCCGAATTAAAACGTCGGGGTTTTATAGCTCGTCAGCAGTACGAAGACTACTACTCGCAGGAGAAAAATTATCGAATGATGATGAATATTTACGAAACTGCTATTAGTTGGCATCAAGCAGGACGTAAATCATTAACAGTTTTCTAATTACCTCAATATCCATTTCTACTTAGAAGATATCAATTCAATGAAAATATCAATAGTTACACCTGTCTACAATGCCGAGAAAACGATTGAAAGGACAATTTTAAGTGTTGTCAATCAACGGCTAGAATCGGAAGTCGAATACATTATTATTGACGGTGGCTCAAAAGATAAGACTTTAGAGATTATTAATCGATACGCTAATAAAATCAGCATTATCATATCTGAAAAAGATGAAGGTGTTTATGATGCGATGAACAAAGGTATATTGTTAGCGACTGGTGATATTATCGGTATCATTAATTCTGATGATTGGTATAACGATAAAGCACTTAGTACTGTTGAACAAACCTTTTTACAAAATCTAGATATTTCTATCGTCCATTCTCCTGTGAAAAATTATGCTGAAGAACAATATTTTAGCACATTTATGCCAGGAGATTTAGAATATCTACCTTTTAAAATGACTGTTGCTCATCCTAGCTGTTTTGTAAAAAAGAAAGTATACGACCAAGTCGGATTATTTAACTTAGATTACTCGATGGCTGCGGATTATGACTTTATCCTACGAGCTTATGGGAACAGATATAAGTTTCACTGCGTTGATACTGCACTTGCTTCTTTTTCTTTAAATGGGATGACTGGTACTTGGAAAAACCGATTACAACTAATAAGTGAAAGTTGGAAATGTACTACTAATTTTATTAACATTTATCATGAAAATTTGAAAATAAAGCATCGTATTTTCTATTCAAATCGATTTATAAAAGAGTTAGTTCTGATTCCGATTAAATTGTTAGACCCGCATATCGTCATTAAATCTAAAGCTTTCTTAAGACAGCGCTTTGGCAAACTTTCATCAGACCGATATGGAGCTTGGTAATACTTAATTCACTTTTTAGTTAATATTCCGCTCTGAGTGTACTTCAAATTTTATGAACTATTCGACAAGAGTAAACATTTGTGGTGTCCACGTTGATAGATACTCGTTTGACGAGGTTGTAGAAATAATTGCAGCTCGTGCATTTTCTAGAAACTCTCCTCAATACGTAGTAACGCCAAATGCACAGCATATTGTGACGTTACAACGCGATACTCATTTTCGGGCAATTTACCGAAATGCTTTTCTGGCAGTACCAGATGGAGTTCCACTTCTGTGGGCAGCTAGATTGTTCAATACACCCCTTTCTGGTCGCGTGAATGGAACCGATTTGTTTGAGCGGTTATGTAAAATCAGTGCAGAAAAAGGGCTGAAAGTATTTTTACTAGGTGGTCGTCCCGGAGCTGCCGACAAAGCTATGCGGACTCTGAAAGTTCAATATCCTGGTTTAAGAATTGTTGGTACTTATTGTCCTCCCTATGGCTTTGAGTCAAAACCAGTAGAGTTGCAAAAAATGAATTCAGCGATTCAATCAGCAGCACCCGACATTCTTTTCGTTGGTTTAGGAGCGCCAAAGCAAGAATATTGGATATATGATAACTACCAACAGTTAGGCGTGCCAGTATCAATTGGTATCGGAGTTAGTTTTGAATTTGTCTCTGGCATGGTTAAAAGAGCGCCAACCTTTATGCAAAAACTAGGACTTGAATGGTTTTTCCGCTTGATTAGCGAACCGAAACGTTTATGGCATCGCTATATCGTTGGAAATACGATTTTTACACTGCTAGTACTGCGGCAAAAATTTAGTTTATTTAGATATAGGTCGTAAAGCTTAATACGTCGTCAATGAGGTCAGTGTATTAAACATCTAAATGGTACAAAAATTATGATATCCAAACCTTTATCAGTTGTTGGTCTTAAACCAGATTTAAGGTCAGCTAAAGGTAATCGAATTCAACGCGGACTGGCTGTTAGATTGCTGCGAATACTAACCTTAATGTTATTCGATGCGATCGCAATCGGTTTAGCATGGAGATTAGCAATAGCCTATGGAACTCCCCTTGAGTCACCTTGGACGCAAAAATCATCGTTTTTACTATTAACTATCAGCGTTGAAATTAGTATCTTCGTCACGTCAGGATTGTACAAAGCAGGTTTACATCGTCGTAACTATGCGCGAATCATAAAAGTAATCTCGTTGTCAGAAATTCTGTTACTTTTAATCGCTTTTCTCTACGCTCCCGAATCGTATATTTCGCGTTCCACATTTCTTCTTTCGTGGCTGCTATCTATAGTTTTTGTTTGTACTTCCCGGTTATTATTTGATGTGACGACAAATCTGCTTCGCACTAAAGGAGCAGTTCGTCACTCTGTATTTCTCATCACTGATACTGAAGAACAAGAAAACCACATCCAACTCATCGAACAACAAAATTTCTACACAGTTCTAGGTGTTACCGACTCAAGTAGCCTCGATTTAGATAACCGCGATCGCACTTTTGCATATCTACGCGAATTAGGTATAGCCGAAGCTTTTGTTTCCTGGAGTTCAATCAAAAATCGCTTGTATGTTTGCTGGCACTTCCACAGCGCTGGTATCACTATCCGTATACTCCCAGTTAAGCAAGAACTACACCACCCCAAATCAGTCATCTGGATGCTTGGTGACCTCCCTTGTCTAACCATTCCAGCACCATTAATTACAGGTAGTGATTTTTGGGTGAAGCGGGTCTTTGACCTGATTGGTTCGACAATTTTGTTATTTACTTTCTCACCACTCTATCTACTAATCGCCATACTCATTAAACTCGATTCAAAAGGACCCATATTCTTCCGACAAGACCGAATAGGTCTGCACGGTAAAAAGTTCAAAATTTGGAAGTACCGAACAATGGTAACGAATGCTGAAAAATTACAAGCAGCATTGGAAGCAAAAAACGAAATTAAAGATGGTGTCCTCTTTAAGCTCAAAGATGACCCCCGCATCACGAAAGTTGGTAAGTTTTTACGTCGTTACAGCTTGGATGAACTACCACAATTATTCAATGTGGCAATTGGTGAAATGAGTCTTGTTGGTCCGCGTCCGCTACCGCTTCGTGATGTAGAACGGTTCAAAACGATGCATTTTATCCGTCAAGAAGTTTTACCCGGTATTACTGGTTTATGGCAAGTTTCCGGTCGTTCGGATATTGAGAATTTTGAAGATGGGGTGAGATTGGATATCAGCTACATTGAAAATTGGTCGGTTTGGCTCGATTTGACGATTTTGTTCAAAACTGTTGGAGTTGTTTTTCAGAAAAAAGGTGCTTATTAAGAAGGGGGAAGATTAAACCAATTCGCAATTCGCAACGATTTTCGCTAAAGAGACGCGATACCGGAGCGTCTCTACATTAGAAAAAAGCCCGCGTGCGTCTGCGAGCTTAAAAGTAACAAAACTTATGAATTACCAGGGAGCTATTTAACGCGAATAGTTCATTTCGGCTTCGATTTGTCGAACTAGGTTTTCATCGCCCTTAGAACGAGCAACTTCCAAACGATGCTCCAAACTCTTTAAAATGCTTTGCTTATGCAATTCCCGTGCCTTTTTAGCAGCTTCCAACCTGCTCCGAATCATAGCAATTAACCTCTATCATCAATAATATCTATGTCTTGTATTCTTAATATATCACGTATTTGGTTACGTGTGTTACAGAATTTTTATTGTTTATTATATATCTAGCAAGATATACCTAATGCGATCGCACGATGAGTCAACCACGAATCCTCACCCTATTAAGCGATTTTGGCGATTCTGATGTGTATGTTGGGGTAATGAAGGGTGTTATTGCCCAAGTTAACCCTGAAATTAGAACGGTCGATTTGACGCATCAAATTCCACCGCAAAATATCGCCGCTGGCAGGTTTTGCTTAATGAGCGCTTGTAGCTATTTTCCGAATGGAACAGTACATCTAGCGGTAGTCGATCCGGGAGTAGGAGGTATGCGTCGCGCTGTTGCAGTGGAATTTGCAGAAGGATTTTTGGTTGCACCCGATAACGGAATCTTAAGTGGAGTATTGAGTCGAAGTCGAGCGATTCGAGCAGTGGAACTAACTAATTCTCAGTATTGGCGAATACCCGAACCAAGTTCCACATTTCACGGACGAGATATTTTTGCACCAGTTGCAGCGCATCTTGCTAGCGGTGTCTCGCTGCTAGAACTAGGTAGCGAAATAGACACAGCTAGTTTGGTCGAACTTGATTTGCCTAAATGCCGACAAATAATCAATGGTGTGGTTGGTTGCATCCAATATATAGATGTTTTTGGCAATTTGGTGACTAATATTCCTGGCAGTTACGTGCGAGGAAAAAATTGGTGCGTCAATGTTGCACTTTTGAAGATACCTGGAGCGGAAACCTACAGTCATGTAGAAATTGGAAATGCTGTAGCATTAGTTGGCAGTGAAGGTTGGGTAGAAATTGCGATAAATCGTGGTAATGCTCAGTTGCAGTTACAGATACAGTTGGCAGAAACAGTTGAATTAGAGTTTTTGGGCTAAATTGCACGCTTGTAAAAGAGTAAAACTTGTTAAGTTATAAGTTGGAAGCTAAAATCGAGAGTTATAGGACTTACGCACACTATACGAAAAATTAAGCGTTCTAGTCCTTGGAGATCCCCCCAACCCCCCTTAAAAAGGGGGACTTTGCGTAAGTCCTGAGTAAAAAAAATGTGGAGTCTTTTAAATTTATTAACTCCTAACTCCTAACTCATAACTCCTAACTTAATAACCCCAAATTTTTACTATGGTTTCTACACCCGAAATTTATCAAGGACAGTTTGGCGAATTTACCATTGAACAAAGCGATCGCACTAGCGTCATTATCTACCGTGCTGGTTTGATGGTGGCTGCAATCAGCTTTGCGATTGCAACTGGCTTAATTTTATTTAACAATAACCCCAATATCTATCCGTTGTTGACACCGCTGTATAGTTTATTTGTTCTCGGTCTTGGTGTCAGTTTATTAACTATTCATATTTACATGGCAGCCTTACACCGCGCTATCCAAGCTTTCTGGCTAATTGGTGCGATTGCGGCCTTCTTTGTGGGACATACTGACCCGCAACCATTTGCTGTCACAGTTTACACTCACCCTTTATCCATCTTGGGAATCGGTTTTACCTTCGCTGCACTTACAGGTATTTTTATTAAAGAAGCCTTTTGCTTCAACCGCTTGGAAACTAAAATCCTTACCCCAATTGTCCCGACGCTACTACTAGGACATTTACTCGGCTGGTTGCCAGTAGGTGGAGAACGGGCATTATTAAGTATTTGGGCAATTTTATTCGTAGTATTTGCCTTTCGTAAAGCAATCCAAGCGATTCCTCCGGATATCGGGGACAAATCAGTGTTTGCTTACTTGAAGGGACAAATAAAAGCACAACTGAATGCGTAGGAACACTCAGCAACGAAAAAAACGTCTTCAAATTAAATTACTTCAACGGCGACAAATGTGGACTTTAACTTTTGAGGGTTGGGTAATTGCGTTAGCGCTTACCATTATCTTATTTTTGTTCGCAGTTACTCAGATTCAATCATTTCTCGCCGTTACTTCTCCTATTTTAGCTGACACCTTAGTTGTTGAAGGATGGATTGATGACAACGGACTCAAACAAGCTTTAGCCGAGTTTGAACGCGGTTCCTATCGTCAAATCATCACTACGGGAATTCCTTTGCAAAAAGGATATTATTTATCTGAATATAAAGATTTCGCTAACTTGGCAGCAGCTAGCCTCGAAGCAATGGGTGGAGATAAAAATAAAATTATACCAATTCCCACACCGGGTGTACTCAAAGACCGAACTCACGCATCTGTGTTGGAATTGAATAAATGGTTGGTAAATTCGCAGCAAAATTCACATCAAAAAATTGAATCAATCAATCTTTTCAGCGATAACGTTCATTCCCGTCGTAGCTGGATGATATATAAAAAAATACTTGAACCAAAAATCAAAGTCGGTGTCATTGCTGCCGAAAATTTTAGTTACAATCCTAAACGTTGGTGGGGTTCGAGTGAAGGTATACGGACGGTACTGCCGGAAGCTATAGGGTATATTTATGCACTATTTAAATTGAATTGAGGGAGTAGGGGCAATACGGTTCGGTTAAGGATTTTTCGTTATGATTCCGAGCATGTAGAGACGCGATATATCGCGTCTCTCCGAGGTTTTTTGTTTATCGAATTGTCTTATCCGAATCGTATTGGGAGTAAGGGCGGAATTTTATTATATGCGCTAAAGCGCAACTACGAGCCTAATATCAATAAGTCCCCAATAACGGAATGACTTTATTCTTTAATAAAATAATTAAATTAGCGTCCATATAATCATATTCATCGGGTATATCCAAACAAATTACTCGCTTACCTTTGAGAAATGGCTTGAACTTTTTTGATAGCTTATTTTTATGCGTTTTCTCCATTACAAAAATAATATCAGCCATTCCAATCATTTCATTTGATACGACTACTTCCGCATCATGATTTAAGCCAGCAGATTCGACTTCGAGTCCTTCATATTCTGAAAAAATAGCTTCAGCAGTTGGACTCCTCAGTTTATTTTGGCTGCATATAAATAAAAGCTTTTTCATTTTTTATACTGATTCAATTAATAATTGCGATCGCAGAATTGACATACGGGGTGGGGAAACCCCACCCCTACAAATATATCTGTCGCATTCTTTTTACTGGTATTAAGGCATTTCAGAAAAATCATAGTACACATAGGATTGGTCGTAGGGGCGGGGTCTCCCCGCCCTGCCGCCCTGCCGCCCTGACCCTGTATCCCCCTGCAAATTAACACTAATGCGATCGCAGTAGCCGCTATTGTCATCAAAAATATTAAGGGCACAACATTGTTGTGCCCCTACGAACGGTCAATTATTTAATCAATGCATCAGCATTGACATTAAACCATCTCCGACTGCATCATCGGCTGAGGCTGCGGCTGGAACATAAACAACGAATAAACCACATCACGGCGAATATTCGTCATCATATCCAAGAACAACTCATAACCCTCGCTCTTGTATTCAATTAACGGGTCTTGCTGCCCATATCCCCGTAATCCTACGGACTCGCGTAAAGCATCCATCGCTTGTAAATGCTCGCGCCACAGAGTATCAATGCGCTGCAAAATAAAGAAACGTTCGGCTTGACGCATTAAACCTGGTTGAATTTGGTCGATTTGGTCTTCCTTCATATCGTAGGCAATGCGAACCTGTTCGTGAAGGAAAGCTTTAATCTCGGTCATCGACATATCTACCAACTGTTCGGCTTCTAAATCGGACAGTAAATAAACAAACTCTTTGACCTTTTCCACCAACTTATCGAGTTCCCATTCTTCCGAAGGCAAATCGAGGTTAATGTAAAAATCAACGATGTCATCCATCGTTTTCTCAGCGTACTTAATTACCTGTTCCTTCAAATCCTGCCCTTCCAAAACCCGACGACGTTCGGCATAAATTGCCCGACGCTGGTTATTCATCACCTCGTCGTACTCAAATACCTGCTTCCGAATGTCGTAATAATAAGTTTCGACCTTTTTCTGTGCCCCTTCCAAGCTGCGAGTCAACATCCCCGACTCAATCGGCATATCTTCCTCAACTTGGAAAGCATTCATCAAAGCTGCTACGCGATCGCCTCCGAAAATCCGCATCAAGTTATCCTCTAAACTGAGGAAAAACCGCGTTGTTCCTGGGTCCCCTTGTCGTCCCGCACGTCCCCGCAATTGGTTATCAATACGGCGCGATTCGTGACGTTCGGTCCCAATTACGTGCAAACCACCGAGTTCGACAACTTCATTGTGTTCGCTCTTAGTAAAATTTTCGTACTCGTGCTTAATCCGATTGTAAGCATCGCGCAAGCTTTGAATTACAGCTTCGTCAGTAGGGGCTTTTTCCACCGCTACCGCGATTTTTTCTTCTGCATCGAGTTCTGGCAAACTACGTTCGCCAAATTCCCGCACTGCAAATTCAACCGCTTTTTTCAACATGGCTTCGGTTTCTGGCGAAATCTGAGTTGGGAAAATCTCTGGCGAAGCCCGCCAAGTTTTCACTTTGCGACCGGGAACAAACCCGACCCCGCCACCTGTTCCACCCGTTGGTAAACCCGAAGCACGCTGCACGCCAAAACTATCTTCTTCATCGGGTCTAACGATGCGCGGCATAAAGTACTCGCGTAATTTCAACCGCGCCATGTATTCAGAGTTACCGCCCAAAATAATGTCAGTTCCGCGTCCCGCCATGTTGGTGGCAATTGTTACAGCCCCGCGCCGTCCGGCTTGGGCGACAATCTCAGCTTCTCTTTCAACGTTTTCGGGGCGGGCATTGAGCAACTCGTGGGGTATGTCCATTTCCTTCAACAACTTGCTGAGATACTCAGATTTCTCGACACTAGTTGTACCAACTAATACAGGTCTGCCCAACTCGTGCATCTCGCTGCATTCGCGGGCGATCGCATTCCATTTGCCGCGTTCGGTTTTAAACACCATATCCGACAAATCTTTTCTCAACCGCGTCCGGTTGGTAGGAATTACGGTAACTTCCAGCTTGTAGATTTTTCCTAATTCCGCTTCTTCTGTCTTCGCCGTACCCGTCATTCCACCTAATTTTGGGTACAATAAAAACATATTCTGATACGTAATTGTTGCCAGTGTTTGCGTCTCTGGTTGGATTTCTACATGTTCCTTCGCTTCGATTGCCTGGTGTAAACCGTCACTCCATCTCCGTCCTGACAAAATCCGTCCGGTAAATTCATCAACGATAACGACTTCGCCACCACGAACAATGTAGTGAGTATCCTTAAGAAAAAGTTCTTTTGCCTTGATGGCATTGAAAATAAAATGCGCCCAAGGGTCTTCTGGGTCGAACAAATCGGTTACTTCCAGCAGTTTCTCAGCTTCAGCAAAACCTTCATCGCTTAATAGCACGTTTCGCGCTTTTTCGTCAACCTCATAATGCTCATCTTTCTGTAGCGTTGAGGCGATTTGCGCTGCTTTGATATATTTTTCTGTAGGACGTTCGACCTGACCCGAAATAATCAGCGGTGTTCGCGCCTCATCAACTAAAATCGAGTCAACCTCGTCAATAACACAATAATTGAACGGACGCTGCACGACATCCGCCATCGAAGTCGCCATATTATCGCGCAGGTAGTCAAAGCCAATTTCGCTGTTAGTTACGTAAGTAATATCACAATCATAATTTTTTTTACGTTCTTGAGGGGTCATGCTTTGCTGAATTAGACCCACACTCAAACCTAAAAATCGATGTACCTGCCCCATCCATTCCGCGTCACGACGAGCCAGGTAATCGTTAACAGTAATGACATGTACGCCTTTACCTTCGAGCGCATTTAAGTAACTCGGCAAAGTCGCCACAAGGGTTTTACCCTCACCTGTTTTCATTTCAGCGATTTGCCCGGTGTGCAAAATGACACCACCTAACATTTGCACATCGAAGTGACGCAAACCCAAGACACGCGAACCTGCTTCCCGAACAACAGCAAATGCTTCGGGCAGAATATCATCAAGGGTTTCGCCCTTTGCCAGACGTTGCTTAAATTCAACTGTCTTGCCCTTAAGTTGTTCGTCCGAAAGGGTTTTTATTTCTTCCTCTAAGAGGTTAATTTCAGTAATGCTAGGTTGATATTTTTTAAGCTTACGAGCGTTGGGGTCGCCCAACAAGGTTTTTAACATGGCGGTTATTTAACTAAAACAATGGACGGGGGTTAAGGGTTTGGCTATATGATTATAGTCACTTAATTCAACCAGACAAAGCGCGATACTCAATTAGGGAGTCGCAAGCGACTTCGCCAATCAGTTGTTAAATGAGACTTAACTCAAAAAAGCAGAAATACGAGCTTATAAGTTTACTATTTGAACTGCTTTTAACTTATAACTTATGTTCAAACTGTTTTTATAGTATCATTTTGTCCCTAAAGCTTGGCAGGAACAGCGACCGTGTAAAGGTAGCAATGTCCTAACCTGGGGAGATGGGGAGATGGGGAG